>CAYNFA010000212.1:0-6620 GCA_964396345.1 uncultured Thalassobaculum sp. | reverse complement strand
GGCTTGCGCGGCGCGTACTCACTCGCGCGCGGACTGCCGCTGGTGCCGGCGTGGGTCGGCAACCTGCTACCGGTGGCGGTCGACATCCGCCTGCGCTGGGTTTTCCTGGCGACCCTACTCGGGGTCGCGCCGCTGACGGTCGTCATGTGCGGTGTCGGCAGCCACCTGCAGAGCCTGACCGAGGCGGCCCGCATCGACATGGCGATGCTCCTGGAACCGGAACGCCTGCTGCCGCTGGTCGGGCTGGTGATCCTCGCCTTGCTGCCGATTGTGGTCCGTCGCTGGTGGTGGCGCTCGCCGCGCTGAGCCGCATTGGGCGCATCGCGGCGCTTGCGGAATGGCCGCGTCCGGTGTCTTTCCTCGGCGGCCCACCGGATCCGACGGGGAGACTGCCGATGACCTATGAACGCGATGCCATCGCCCGCATGGCGGGATACGCTCCGGGCGAGCAACCGGCACGGCCGGTGGTCGCCAAGCTGAACACCAATGAGAACCCCTACCCGCCCTGCCCAGCGGTGATGGACGCGTTGCGCGGCATTGGCGGCGACGCGCTGCGCCGCTATCCAAGCGCCATGGCGGACGGCTTCCGGGCCGAAGCGGCGAGGCTCCACGGGCTGACGGCCGAGCACATCATCGCCACCAATGGTGGCGATGAGTTGCTGCGTTTGGCCATCACCACGTTCGTCGAGCCGGGCGGCCCGGTCGGGATCGCCGAGCCGGGCTATTCGCTCTACCCGGTCCTTGCCGCCCTGCACGACAGCCCGCTGATCCGGGTGCCGCTGGCGGCCGACTGGTCCCTTCCGGACGGTGTCGCCGAGCGCTGGAACGACGCTGGCGCCCGGCTCGCCATGCTGGTCAACCCGCACGCGCCGTCCGGACGGCTGACCCCCGCCGCCGAGGTCGCCGCGATCGCGCGGGCGTTCCGCGGCGTGCTGCTGCTGGACGAGGCCTATGTCGACTTCATCGATCCAGCCCTCGGCTACGACTCGGTGCCGCTGGTCCGCGACCTGCCGAACGTCCTGTTGCTGCGCACCATGAGCAAGGGATACTCGCTGGCCGGGCTGCGGTTCGCCTATGGCGTCGGATCGCCCGAGCTGGTGGCGCCGATGCTGACCAAGACCAAGGATTCCTACAACGTCGACGCGGTCGCCCAGGCGCTGGCGACCGCTTCGCTGCGCCATCGCAACGCGGCCGCCGAGACCTGGGCCGCGGTTCGCGCCGAGCGCGGTCGGGTGCGGGCGGCTCTGGCGGCGCGCGGCCTGGGCAGCCCGCCGTCGGAGACCAACTTCCTGCTGGTCGACATTCCGGCGGCCCGCGGCCAAGGCGCCGGTTCGGTGTACCGGGCCCTGGCCGAGTCCGGGATCTATGTCCGCTGGTTCGACCAGGACCGGCTGCGCGACAAGCTTCGAATCAGCATCGGCACGCCGGTCGAGAACGACGCACTGCTGGCAGCGCTCGACGCCGTCACGTGACCCGCACCTCGACGCTGCCTAATCCCTCGATGGTATAGACGGCGCGGTCGCCGGCCTCGGCAAACCGGGTGCGCAGGGTCGAGCCGGTCATCACCCACATGCCGGCGGCCAACGGCCGCCCCTGGCCGGCCAGCACGTTGGCGACCCAGGCAAGGGCGTTCAGCGGGTTGCCGAGGGCGGCTCCAGTGGTCGCCGTCTCCGTTTCGGTACGCCCGCCGGTCGTGTACTCGAGGCGGACCGGGTTGGCCGACAGGTCGAGGTCACGCCAGCGATCGGACGCCTCGCCGGTGACGATGCCGCCGCACCAGCAATTGTCGGCCACCAGAGAAACGGCGTTCAGCACCGAGTAATCGCTGGCCCGGTCCTCGACAAGTTCGAACGCCGGCGCCGCCATGTCGACGGCATCGCGGATACTCTCGGCGGTGTAGGGTCGCAGGCCGCCCGGCAGATCGGCGGCGAGGCGGAAGCACAGTTCGAACTCGAGCCCGAGACGCACGAAGTCGGTGCGGGCCACGCTCGACGGGCTGGTGTGGACGGTCGAGGCGAAGATCGCCCCGGCGCACGGATGGTCGACGCCGCACAACTCCTGCACGGCCTTGGACGTCAGCGCGATCTTGTAGCCGGCGATCGGCCCGCGCGCGCCTTCGCTCCAGCGCCGAATCAGCGCGCGCTGTGCCGCGTAGGCCTCGTCCAGGGTATCGAGCGAGAGTGGCCCGGACAGCGGCTCGAATCGCTGTCTGGCGGCGTGCTGGGCCTCAAGCGCCTCGGCGACGGATTCGATCCGATGGATGTAGCTCATTTGGTTTGCTCCCCTGGATGTCGATCCTTTTGGAGGGAGAATGCGTCGGTCGAGCCGTCATTGAAAGAGTGTGCGCTGAGATCAGCTTGCCTTTGCCGAAATGCGTTGATATCTCGCGGTCATGAGCCTGAGCGAACCTGCGGCCGAAGCGGCCCTGTCGCGTCTGACCGTTGACCTGGGTGCGGTCAGGCGTAACTACCGCCTTCTGAAAGATCGCCTCGCCGGGATTGCCTGCGCCGGAGTGGTGAAAGCCGACGCCTACGGCCTCGGGGCAGACCGGGTGGCACCGGTGCTCTGGGAAGAAGGCTGTCGGATTTTTTTCGTCGCCACTCTCGACGAAGCTGTCAGGCTGCGGCCGATCATCCCGGAGGCGACGGTCTGCTGCCTGAACGGCCTGCTTGCCGGAACCGAGGACGTGTACGCCAGGTATCGGATCGTGCCGGTGCTGAACGCGCTGGAACAGATCGCCCGCTGGCGGACCTTTGGCGGCCGCTTCGGCACGGTGCTGCCGGCGATTCTGCACGTCGACACCGGCATGAACCGGCTCGGCCTCGGCGACGACGAATGGCGTTGGGTGCTGGAGTCGCCCGCCGTGCTCGACGGCATCGATTGGCTCTACCTGATGTCGCATCTGAGCGCCGCCGATGAACCCGAAAATCCGCTGAACGCGCTTCAACTTTCCCGCTTTAGGCGCATCCGCCAGCACCTGCCGAGGCGGATGCCGTTCAGCCTCGCCAATTCCTCGGGTGTGTTTCTTGGAGCCGACTACCATTTCGACCTTGCCCGACCCGGTATCGCCCTGTACGGCGGGCGTCCTGGCGCCGGCGTGGTGAACCCGCTCGAATGCCCGATCCGCGTCGAGGGCCGCATCCTGCAGGTCCGAACCGTGCCGGCCGGCGCTTCAGTCGGCTACAGCGCCACCTGGACGGCCGCCCGAGCGTCGCGAATCGCTACTGTCGGCGTGGGCTACGCCGACGGCTACCTGCGCAGCCTGTCGGGTCGCGGGGTGGTGGCGCTTGGTGGGCGAACTTGTCCCGTGGTAGGACGCGTCTCGATGGACCTGATCTCGGTCGACGTTACCGACCTCCCGGAAGTGGAGGCCCGTCCCGGAGCATTCACCGAGGTGCTCGGGCCGACGGTCACCCCGGACGCTGCCGCTGACGCAGGCGGCACCATCGGGTACGAACTGCTGACGGCGCTCGGACGCCGGTACGTCCGACACTATGTCGAGACCCCGGCCGGGCAAGAAAAGGGCGAGACGGAGTGAGGATTCGACGATGCTGCTGACCGGCTCGCTCATTGCGACGGGATGCGTGCGCGCATGAACCCTCTCGCCTCGATCGGCAGCACCTTCCTGGGATTCCTGGGTGCGGTCGGCCACCTCGCCATGTTCGCCGGGACCGCGGTCGGTCACTGCGTAAGACCACCGGTGTACCCGCGGCTGATCGGCCGACAACTCCTGGAGATCGGCTACTACTCGCTGCCCGTCGTCGGCATGACGACGCTGTTCTCCGGGATGGTCTTGGCGCTGCAGAGCTACACCGGCTTCGCCCGATTCTCGGCCGAGAGCGCGGTCGCCACCGTGGTCGTGCTGTCCATGACCCGGGAACTCGCGCCGGTCCTCGCCGGGCTGATGGTCGCCGGCCGAGTCGGCGCCGCGATGGCGGCCGAGATCGGCACCATGCGGGTCACCGAACAGATCGACGCCCTGACCACGCTGTCGACCAACCCGTTCAAGTATTTGATCGCCCCTCGCCTGATCGCCGGCACTATCAGCCTGCCGATCCTGGTGCTTATCGGCGACATCATCGGCGTGTTCGGCGGCTACGTGGTGGGGGTCTACAAGCTCGACTTCAACGCCGGCAACTACATCCAGTCGACGGTGCAATACCTGGAGCGGATGGACGTGATCTCGGGCCTCGTGAAGGCCGGCGTGTTTGGGTTCATCGTCTCCCTGATGGGCTGCTACCACGGCTATCGGTCCCGCGGCGGCGCCCAGGGCGTCGGCGCCGCCACCACCAACGCGGTCGTCACGGCCTCGATCATGATCCTGATCGCGAACTACGTGATCACCGAGTTGTTCTTCGCGCGCTGAGGACCCGATGACCGACCAGCCAAAGATCCGGATCCGCGACCTGCGCAAAAGCTTCGGGCGCAAGGTGGTGCTCGACGGCCTGGACCTCGACATCGGGGTGGCGGAGTCGGTGGTGGTGATCGGCGGCTCCGGGACGGGCAAGTCGGTGCTGCTGAAGTGCATCCTCGGCCTGATGGAGCCGGATTCCGGGATCATCGAGATCGACGGCCGGAACGTGGTCGGGCTGCCGCGCGCCGAGCGCGAGACCTGCATGCGCAAGTTCGGCATGCTGTTCCAGGGCGGCGCGCTCTTCGATTCGCTGCCGGTCTGGGAGAACGTCGCCTTCGGGCTGATTCAGGCCCAGCGGATGGACAAGAGCCGGGCCCGGGAGATCGCGGTCGCCAAGCTCGCCCAGGTCGGCCTCGGCGAGGACGTCTCCCTGCTGTCCCCGTCGGAACTGTCCGGCGGCATGCAGAAGCGGGTGGCGCTGGCCCGCGCCATCGCCGCCGAGCCGGAGATCATCTTTTTCGACGAGCCGACCACCGGGCTCGACCCGATCATGGCAGACGTCATCAACGACCTGATCATCAAGTGCGTGCAGGAACTGGGGGCGAGCGCCCTGTCGATCACCCACGACATGGCCAGCGCCCGCAAGATCGCCCACCGGGTCGCCATGCTTTACCAGGGCCGCATCATCTGGGCCGGCCCGATATCCGGGATCGACAACAGTGGCAATCCCTACGTGGATCAGTTCATTCACGGCCGGGCCGAGGGACCGATCCAGATGGCTGTGCGACGGGATTAGAGCGTCATGGCGAAGTCGACCAGCCGGTTCGTCTGCCAGGAGTGCGGGGCGGTGCATCCGAAGTGGGCCGGCAAGTGCGAAGCCTGCGACGCCTGGAACACGCTCGTCGAGGAGGTCGTCGAGGCGGCCGCACCGCGCGGGCTGAAGCCAGGCGGCGGGCGACGGCTGGCCTTCGTCGAACTGGCCGGCCAGACCCGCGAGGCACCCCGCCGGGCGACCGGCATCGGTGAGTTCGACCGGGTGCTGGGCGGCGGACTGGTGCCGGGTTCCGCCACGCTGATCGGCGGCGATCCCGGGATCGGCAAGTCGACGGTGCTGCTGCAGGTGGTCGCGGGACTCGCGAGCGCGTCGCGCTGCGTCTACGTCTCCGGCGAGGAGGCGGTCGACCAGGTACGCATGCGCGCCCGGCGGCTCGGGGTCGCCAGCGCCTCGGTGGGGCTCGCCGCCGCGACCAACGTGCGCGACATCGTCGCCAGCCTGGAGGCACCCGACGGACCGGACGTCGTCGTCATCGACTCGATCCAGACCATGTACGTCGACGCGCTCGACAGCGCGCCCGGCACCGTCGCCCAGGTCCGGGCCTCGGCCCAGGAACTGATCCGGGTTGCCAAGCGACGCGGCATAGCGCTGCTGCTCGTCGGCCACGTGACCAAGGAGGGCACGATCGCCGGCCCGCGCGTGCTCGAGCACATGGTCGACACGGTGCTGTACTTCGAGGGCGAGCGTGGCCACCAGTTCAGGATCCTGCGCGGCGTCAAGAACCGCTTCGGCCCGACTGACGAGATCGGGGTGTTCGAGATGACCGAGCGCGGCCTGGTCGAGGTCGGCAACCCGTCGGCGCTGTTCCTCTCGGACCGCCAGGACGACGTCTCGGGAGCCTGCGTGTTCGCCGGGATGGAGGGAACCCGGCCGGTGCTGGTGGAGATCCAGGCGCTGGTCGCCCCCTCGCCGTTCGGCACCCCGCGGCGGGCGGTGGTGGGCTGGGATTCCAACCGCCTGGCGATGGTCACGGCGGTGCTGGAGGCGCGTTGCGGGGTCAGCCTCGCGGGCAACGACGTGTTCCTGAACGTCGCCGGCGGCCTGAGGGTATCCGAGCCGGCGGCCGACCTGGCGGTGGCCGCCGCGCTCGTGTCGTCGATGACCGGGGTGCCGGTGCCAAAGGGCAGCGTGGTGTTCGGGGAGGTCGGGCTGGCCGCCGAGGTGCGCGCGGTCACCCACGCCGAGCCCCGGCTCAAGGAAGCCGCCAAGCTCGGGTTTGGCAAGGCGCTGCTGCCGGCGGCGCGGCGCAAGGGCGGCGGGACGGCGTCGGGCGGCATGGAACTGGTCCAGATCGCCCGGTTGCACGACCTCGTCGACCTGCTTGCCGACCCCGGCGATGACGCGCGGTTCGGCCGCCGCGTGACGGCCGGCTGAGGAGCATCGCGATGGAAGGCTTTCCCATCAACATCACAGACCTGTCCATCCTGCTGG
>CAYNFA010000211.1:0-6745 GCA_964396345.1 uncultured Thalassobaculum sp. | reverse complement strand
CGATCGCCGAGGCCGGGACGAGCTTGGCCCGCATCACGCCGTAGAGGTCGACGAACGAGATCAGGAAATACTCGATACCACGCTTCTTGGCCTCGCCCGCGAGATCGATCGCCATCTGCCCATGCCCCCGCTTTTAGTGGTCCGATCCGGGCCCAGGTGATCCCCGCGCCCGCGTCGCACCACTATCGACCGGAGACGCCGGGTATCCAATCGGTACCGGCCAGCGGCACCTTCGCCATCGCCGCGGCCTCGACCGTCAGCGCCACCAGATCCTCCGGCTCCAGGTTGCGGACGTCGGACTTGCCGTTGGCGCGGGCGATCGTCTGGCACTCCAGGGTCAGCACCGCGAGGTAGTTGGCCAGCCGGCGCCCGGCCTCGACCGGGTCGAGGCGGGCCGCGAGCGCCGGGTCCTGGGTGGTGATGCCGGCCGGGTCGGTGCCCTCGTGCCAGTCGTCGTAGGCGCCGGCGGTGGTGCCGAGCGCGTTGTACTCGGCCTCCCAGCGTGGGTCATTGTCGCCGATCGCGACCAGGGCGGCGGTGCCGATCGACACCGCGTCGGCACCCAGCGCCAGGCACTTGGCGACGTCGGCGCCGTTGCGGATGCCGCCCGACACCACGAGTTGGACCTTGCGATGCATGTCGAGTTCCTGCAGCGCGGCCACCGCCGGGCGTATCGCCGCCAGTATCGGGATGCCGACGTGCTCGATGAACACCTCCTGGGTCGCCGCCGTGCCGCCCTGCATGCCGTCCAGCACCACCACGTCGGCGCCCGACTTCACGGCCAGCGCGGTGTCGTAGTACGGCCGCGAGGCGCCGACCTTCACGTAGATCGGCTTCTCCCAGTTGGTGATCTCGCGCAACTCGCGGATCTTGATCTCCAGGTCGTCCGGGCCGGTCCAGTCCGGGTGCCGGCAGGCCGAGCGCTGGTCGATGCCTTCCGGCAGGGACCGCATCGCCGCCACCCGCGCGCTGATCTTCTGCCCCAGCAGCATCCCGCCGCCGCCCGGCTTGGCGCCCTGTCCCACCACCACCTCGATGGCGTCGGCGCGGCGCAGGTCGTCGGGGTTCATGCCGTAGCGGCTCGGCAGGTACTGGTAGACCAGCTGGGTGGAGTGGCGGCGCTCCTCGTCGGTCATGCCGCCGTCGCCGGTGGTGGTCGACGTGCCCATGGCGGAGGCGCCGCGCCCGAGCGCCTCCTTGGCCTGCGCCGACAGCGAACCGAAGCTCATGCCGGCGATGGTGATCGGGATCTTCAGGTGGATCGGCTTGGAGGCGTAGCGGTCGCCGAGAACGACGTCGGTCCGGCAGGCTTCGCGGTAGCCCTCCAGCGGGTAGCGCGAGATCGAGGCGCCAAGGAACAGCAGGTCGTCGAAATGCGGCAGCCGGCGCTTGGCGCCGGCGCCGCGGATGTCGTAGATGCCGGTCGCCGCGGCCCGCCGGATTTCCGCCAGCGTGTGGTCGTCGAAGGTTGCCGACTTGCGCGGCAGGGTGCGTGGGATCTTCGGGGACTGGCTCATCGAACGGCCTCAGTACGCGCCGACATTGTCGACCTTGAAGTGATAAAGCCGGCGCGCCGAGCCGTAGCGGCGGAACGCCGCCGGGTCGACGCTCGCGTAGCCGGCCCGGTCGAGCAGGACGCGAAGCTCGGCCTGATGCTCGTCGCGCATCGGCTTCTCGACGCAGTCGGCGCCGAGGCTGGCGACCGTGCCGCGGACGTAAAGCCGGGCCTCGTAGATCGAATCGCCGAGCGCGTCGCCGGCGTCGCCGAGCACCACCAGCGAACCGGCCTGCGCCATGAACGCCGACATGTGGCCGACCGAGCCGCCGACCACGATATCAACGCCCTTCATGGATATCCCGCAGCGCGCCGAGGCGTCGCCCTCGATCACCACCAGCCCGCCATGGCCGCTGGCGCCGGCCGACTGGCTGGCGTCGCCGGTCACCCGCACGGTGCCGGACATGATGTTCTCGGCGAGGCCGGTCCCGGCGTTGCCGTCGACGGTGATAGAGGCAGTCTTGTTCATCCCGCCGCAGTAGTAGCCGACATGGCCGCGAATGGTGACGTCGAGCGGGGCGTCGAGGCCGCAGGCCAGCGCGTGGGCGCCGTTCGGGTGCATCACCTCGAAGCTGCCGGCTTCCGCCAGATGCAGGGTCCTGTTGACGTCGCGCAGGCTGGCGGTGGCGAGATCGAGGACGCTGTTGCGCAAGGTTGCGACGGTCATGCCGCGCGGCTCCAGGAGTAGATCTCGGCCGGCTTCGGCTCCCAGATCCGGGCGTGCCCGACGCCTGGCAGCTTGGCGATAGCGCGGAACTCAGACGACATCGCCACCCAGTCGTCGGTCTCGGCCAGCACCGCCGGCTTGCAGGCGATCGGGTCGCGAACGACCGCGAAGCCGCCGGCGGTGCCGATCGCGAAGGTGTAGAAGCCGTCGAGATCCTTCAGCGCCGCGCCGACGGCGTCCGTGAGGCTGTCGCCGCCGCGCATCCGCCAGGCAAGGTAGCCGGCGGCGACCTCGGAATCGTTCTCGGTCTGAAAGCGCTCGCCGTGCGCCTCGAGCCGGCGCCTGAGGCCGTTATGGTTGGAGAGCGAGCCGTTGTGCACCAGGCAGGTGTCGGCGCCGGTGGAGAACGGGTGCGAGCCGGCGGTGGTTACCGCCGATTCCGTAGCCATGCGGGTGTGGGCGATGGCGTGGGTGCCGGTGCGGGCCGGCAGCCCGAAGCGCTCGGCCACCGCGTCGGGGTCGCCGATGCCCTTGAACAACTCGATCGAACGCCCGACCGACAGCACCGTCACCTCCGGTGCGTTGGCGATCAGCCAGTCGCGCGCCGCCTGGCCGTCGCCCTCGGTGCGCAGCACCGCGTGGTCGTCGATCGGGGCGACCTCGACGGCCGCGCCGTGGGCGGCCTCGAGGCGTCGGGCGAGCGCGGACCAGTCGGTGTCTCGGCGCTCCGACAGCAGCACCAGCTTGGCACCGGGCTCGGGCGCGCCGTAGACCGCGAAGCCGGCGGAATCCGGTCCGCGACCGCGCATCTCGTGCAGCATCAGGGCGGTCAGCCGCCCCAGATCGCCGGCCAGCGCCTCGGATTTCAGGTAGAGTCCGACGATCCCGCACATGGTCGCCTCGCTTCGGTTAGACGGCCAGCTATAGACGGCGACCGATTGATCCACAAGAAAGATATTTTCCCACCAGGAAACCTACTCGGCCGTGGCGATGATCGAGAGATAGCGGCACGGCAGCCGGCGCAGTTCCAGCGGACCGTGCGCCGCTTCGGCGTCGAAGAACAGCGAATCCCCCGGCCGCAGATGGTAGCGCTGCTCGCCGTGACGGTACACGACCTCGCCTTCCAGCATGTGGATGAACTCGACCCCGGGGTGGCGGAAGATCGGGTGGGCGTCCGAGTGTTCGTCGAGGGTGATCAGGTAAGGCTCCATCCGCACCTTGCTGCGCAGCGAGGCGCCGAGCAGCTGGTAGAGATGGCCGGACCGGCTGCCGCGGCGCTCGATCGTCAGCCCCTCGCCGGCCCGCACGAAGCTAGCCTCGCGCTTCTCGTCGAACTTCTCGAAGAAGGTGGCGAGCGGGATGTTCAGGGCGGTCGCCAGGCCCTGCAGCGTGCCGAGCGACGGCGAGGTCTGGCCCTTCTCGATCTTAGAGAGCATGCCGGGCGAGATCGAGGCCGCCTTGGCGAGATCCGACAGCGTCATGCCAAGGGCGGTGCGCAGGCCGCGCACCTGGGCGCCGATCCAGGATTCCAGCGAGCGCTCGGCATCCGGCGCTGGCTGCCTCTCGGCCGTCCCGTCCGGCTCGTCCACGTCCCGGACAGCCCGGTCAGACGCCGACGTAGGCGACCGCCTCGATCTCGACCTTCATGCGCGGGTCGACCAGGGCCGAGACCTCGACCAGGGTGGAGGCCGGGCGGTGCTCGCCGAAATAGCGCTGGCGGATCGGGTTGATGCTGGCCCGCTCGGCGATGTCGGTCATGAAAACCTGGACCTTGACCACCTGGTCGGGTCGCCCGCCGGCCTCGCGCAGACAGACGTCGATGGCGTCCATGGCGACCTGGAACTGCTCGACGGTGCTCTCCGGGATCGACCCGTCGCCGCGCATCCCGACCATGCCGGACAGCCAGATGAAGTCGCCGGCGCGGACGACATGGCAGTAGTGGCTGACCGGGGTGAGCTGGCCGTCCACCATCAGGCGCTCGATCGGCATGGCGTGTCCTCCTGTATCGCTGCGGTCCCTGTCGCCGTCAGCGTCGCCGCCCGGCGCGCGCGGGGCAAGCGCAAGATTCGCCGCCGCCCGACCGGCACGCCGCCGGCGGCATCCGTCGGGGCGGCTACCGGGTCACGCGGCAGAACCGCTGCAACCAGTCGCCGTCGGGATCGCGCTCATGCCCGGATGGCAGGTCGGCCCGGGGGTCCTTGGCCCAGGCGGCGATGTCGGCGACCACGCGGGCACCGTCGAGGTCCCGGAACAGCATGTGGTAGCCGTTCGGGTACAGCACGACGCGCAGAACCGGCTCCGCCGACGGCCGGCTCCGCAGCTTGCCCAGCATGGCGCAGGTCGGTTTCTTCGGCACCAGGTCGTCCCGCCCGCCGTACAGCACCAGCAACGGCCCCCGCGCGTCGGGAGCGGCGTGCTGGGCCGCGTCCATCAGCTCGACCAGGCCGTACACGGCGTCGACCCGCGGGTTCTTCAGGAACAGCGGGTCGCGGCCGAGCCGGCGCAGCATCTCGATGTTGTCGGAGGGCTTGAACGGCAGGCCGCGCGGGTTCAGCGGCAACCAGGGGATGGTGTGACCGGCGAGTTCGAGGGTCCACGCCTGATACCACGGCATCCATTGCCGTCCCCAGACCGCGGGGGCCGACAGGATGGCGCCGTCGGCCGAGCCGGCCTCGGTCATCGCCAGCATGGCGACGGCGCCGCCCATGCTCTCTCCCATAAGGAACACCGGGCGCCCGGGCAGGTCGCGGCGGACCATGGCGACCAGGGCGCGGGCGTCCGCGACCATGGCGTCGGCCCCGTGCCAGCGGCCCCACCGCCCGGCGCGCCCGAAGCCGCGCTGGTCGGGCGCGAACACCGCGACCCCGGCGGCGGCCAGCGTCGGCCCGAACTCGGCGAAGGCGTTGCTGTAGTCGCCGAAGCCGTGCAGCGCCACCACCGCGGCCGCGGCCTCGCCCTCGGGGCGCCAGGCCCGCAGCGGCAGCCGCGTGCCGTCGGCCATCAGCGCCGCGTGGTCGTCGACCAGCCAGGGCCGGCGGTCGGCCGGGCCGGCCTCGATGATCAGCGGCGCGCAGGCCGCCGGCGCGATCAGAAGCGTCAGGAGAAGTGCGAGGCAGGCGAGGGGGTGCCGCCGTTCAGGCCGCATGCTCGTCCGACGGGGCGGGCGGCCGGGTTCCAGTCAATTCCAGGAAGATGTCCTCGAGGTCGCTCTCGCGGGTCTCCAGGTCGACCGCGTGCAGCCCGGCCGCCTGGACCGCGCTGAGCAGCCTCGGCAAGCGCGTTCGGCTCTTGGCGTAGGCGACGTGCAGCCGGCCGTCGGGAGCCAGCGAGAAGCCGAGCTCGGCGAGCGCCGAGGGCACCGCCTCGACGGTCTCCTCGACGGTCACCAGCAGCTCCTTGCGATCAAGCCGGCCGACCAGGTTGCGGGTGGTGTCGAGGGCGACGATGGCACCGTGGTCGATGATCGCGACCCGGTCGCACAGTGCCTCGGCCTCCTCCAGGTAGTGGGTGGTCAGCAGCACGGTGACGCCGCTGTCGCGCAGGGCGCGCACGTTGTCCCAAAGCTTGCGCCGCAGTTCGACGTCGACCCCGGCGGTCGGCTCGTCGAGCACCAGGATCGGCGGGTTGTGGACCATCGCCTTGGCGACCAGCAGGCGACGGCGCATGCCGCCCGACAACGAGCGGGTGTAGGCGTCGGCCTTGTCGGTCAGGCCGACGGTCTCCAGGATCTCGGCGGTGCGGCGCTCGGACGGCGGCACGCCGTACATGCCGGCCTGCAGTTCCAGCGTCTCGCGCGGCGAGAAGAAGGCGTCGATGTTCAACTCCTGCGGCACCACCCCGATCGCGGCGCGGGCGTTGCGCGGGTCCCGGTCGATGTCGAGCCCCCAGATCCGCGCGGTCCCGGCGGTCTTCACGACCAGCCCGGCGAGGATGTTGATCAACGTCGACTTGCCGGCGCCGTTCGGCCCGAGCAGGCCGAACATCTCGCCGCGCCGCACGTCCAGGTCGATGCCGTTGAGCGCGTCCTTGCCAGGTTTGCCGCGCCGCCCGGCGTAGGTTTTGCGCAGGCCGCGGATTTCCAGCGCCAACGCCGGCGCCTCGGCCGGGGCGGCGGGAAACCGCGTCACGGTGGCGCCGCTGTCGGGCGGTGTGCGGTCGGGCGGTGCGCGGTCGGGCGTGGTGTTTTGGGAGGTGGTCATCTGGCCGTGAGATCCTTGCGGTCGGCGCCGCCCTGGGTATCATCCGGGCGCGCGCTGGACAAGCCGAGCCCTGTCCCGCATATGGGGCCCGGCGGCGGCCGGACCAGCCGCGCGTCGAGCCCGGGGAGCAGCGCATGGCCCAGCCGTTCGAGACCATCGAGGTCAGCACCCACACCGTCGCCTGCGATGGCGGCGGCGGCGCGCTCGGCCACCCACGGGTGTTCCTGGAGATCACCGAGGAAGCCCACAAGGTGGTCTGCCCGTACTGCTCGCGCACCTACGTGCTGGTCGCACCGGCCGAGGACCACCAGGCGGCCTGACGCC
>CAYNFA010000210.1:0-6768 GCA_964396345.1 uncultured Thalassobaculum sp. | reverse complement strand
CTGGCGCTCAGCCAGGGCGGCATCAACCAGTTCCTGATCACAACCCTGAACGCGCTGTACGGAACGCCGGTCGCCGAGGCGACGGCGGCGCTGACCAGCTATCTGTTCGGTACCGCCGGCGGCATCCTGATCGGTGGCCAGATCGCCGACCGTACCCGCCACCACAACCGCGTCGCGGCGACCTGTTTCCTGTTTACCGCCGCGGCCGTCCTGGTGGTCGGCAGCGTCGCCCTGCCGCTTTGGCTGCTGATCGTGCTGATGGTCTCCCAGGGCATCGCCCAGGGCATCATCATGCCGAGCCGCGACATGCTGGTCCGATCGGTCACGCCGCCGGGCGCCATGGGCAAGGTATTCGGCTTCGTTTCCAGCGGCTTCAGCATCGGCGGGATCGTGTCGCCGCTGCTGTTCGGATTCCTGCTCGACCAGGGCCATCCGAGCCTGGTGTTCTACGCCGTCGCCGGGTTCATGGTGGTGTCGCTGGTGACCGTGTTCACGGCGGTCGGCCGCCCGCGGGCCGCCGACGCCGCGGCCTGAGCGCGGTTACCCCTCGGCGCGGGCGGCCATCGCCTCGCGGTGCAGCACATACAGTCCGCTGGCCACCACGATGACGGTGCCGACGATCATCCAGGCGTCGGGGAGGTCGTTGAACACCAGCCACCCGAAGATTCCGGCGAACACGATCTGGGCGTACTGGAACGGCGCCAGCAGCGAGGCGGTCGCGACCCGGTAGGCGTGAATCAGCAGCAGGTGCGAGCCGCCGCCGAGCGCCCCCATCACCGCCATCAGCCCCCACTGCTCCAGCGTCGGCATCTGCCAGTAGAACGGCACCACTAGGCTCGATCCGGTGCAGCCGACCAGCGCCGTGTAGAACAGCATCGGGACCGGCTTTTCGCTGCGTGTCAGGATCCGGGTGTTGATCACGAAGGTCGCGAAGATGAAGGCCAGCAGGATAACCAGCCCATACGCCCAATGCACCTCCGCGAACCCGGGCCGCACGATCACCAGAGTCCCGATCAGCCCGACCACAACCGCCGCCCAGCGCCGCGGGCCGACCCGTTCTCCGAGCAGCGGCACGGACAGAGCGACCACGAACAGCGGCGCCACGAAGCCGATGGCGACCGCGTCGGCGAGCGGGATGTGTCGGATCGCGGTGAAGAAGCAGACCGTCGCGGTGAGCAGTTGCACGCCCCGCAGCAGCACCAGCCCGACCCGCTGGACCCGGAGGATCTCGATCGGGTCGCGGCGCAGGAAGAACGGCAGCATGAACGCGAAATGGAAGGCGTAGCGACCCCACACCACCATCGCCACCGGCATCTCCTGTGAGAGGTGCTTGGCAATGGTGTCCATGGTGGCAAACAGCAACTCCGCGATCACCAGCAAGCCGATGCCCAGCGACGGGTCGCTCGAGCGATCGGTCGAGGCGGGCGGCGCGGGCGGGGCGCCGTCCGGAGCCGCGGGGGCGGTCGGGTCTGTGATCGGCATGGTCCGGACGCTGACATATGGGTGCCGCAAAGGGAATGCATCTTCACCCTCCGTGACGCGCGGGCTAGAACCGCCTTCGGCGGGCTCGGGAACGACGCGTCAACCGGAATCCGGAACGGGGCCCCATGAGCCTTTATGACAGCGAACAACGCTACCGCCGGCGCTTCTGGGGAGGCGTCATCCGTTTCGTCGTCTTCGCGGGGCTGGTGGTGACGACAGCGATCGTCTCCTACCAGGTCGGCATCGAGGACCTCGAAAGCCGGGTTCGCGGTTACCAGCAGGAGATCTACGAACTCGAAGCGCGTCAGAACGAGTTGGAACAGGAGACCGCGAACCTGCGGGTGGCGGCGGAACGGGCGAGGCTGGCGGTCGAGGAGTGGGAGCGTCGCTACGCGACCGACGTCCCCAAGGGCGACCGTCTCCGCCTCCTGGAGATGGTGGTCGAGCGCCTGGATGCCGGGGTGTCGGTGGATCGGCTGGCGTTCCTGATCAAGGCCGCCGAGGAGGCGCGTGACTGCCGCCCGGTCGAAAGCAAGCGATTCCTGGTCAAGACGCCGCTGCACAGCGGCGCGAACACCGTGGTGTCGTTCGCATCCGACGCCATCGTGGTCACCGGGACCACGGCGTCCGCCAAGACTTCCGACGGGCTGCCCCAGGCGTGGTTCGATCCGTTGCAGCCGGTGACGGTTCAGATCACCCCGATCGATGGGCGCATGGTGGAACTGGCCGGCACGCTGCCGTTGCAGGGCTCCGTCGTGCAGGGCGGTTCGGAACATCGATTCCAGCTGCGGGCGGGGGCGACCGGATTCATTCAGGTCGCCGCCGAGTCGTGCGCCTACCCGTGACCGCGGCAAGCCCGGCGGCGCTCCCGCCGGGCCGCGTCGGATGGAGCCTTGCCGCGCATTTTGCCGGCTCGCTGTCGATCGGGATATCGATCGGCGGCATGGTGCCGTTGATCGCGCTGACACTCGAGCACCGAGGGGTCGATCCGGTGCTGATCGGCGTGAACTCGGCAATGACGTCGCTGGGCGTGCTGGTCGCCGCCCCGCTGGTGCCGACGGTGATCCGGCGGCTCGGCGCGGCCGAAGGCATCGTCGTCGGGCTGCTGCTGACATCGGTCGCGCTCCTCGGCCTCGCCTTCACTGAGAACATCGGTGTCTGGCTGGTTCTGCGCTTCCTGATGGGGGTGGGGATCGTCACCCAGTGGGTGGTGAGCGAAACCTGGATGCAGGCGATCGTGTCGGAGCGGCGGCGCGGGCTGGTGATGTCGGTTTACGTGACCTCGATCGCCGCCGGCTTCGCGCTCGGCCCGGTGCTGCTGACCATCACCGGAACCGAGGGTGTGCTTCCGTTCGCGCTGTTCGCCGGAACTGTCGCTGCCACGTCGCTGCCGATGCTGCCGATCCGGCACTGGGTGCCGCCGCTGGCGCTCGGGCAGCGCGGCAGCGCGTTCCGGCTGATGCGCGAGGCCCCGACCGTGGCGACCGCCGCCATCGCTGTCGGACTCGTCGACTCCGCCTTCTTCACCTTCATCCCGCTCTATGGCTTGCGTCTCGGGTTGTCGCACGAGGCCGCCATCACGCTGCTGACGGCGGTGCTGGCCGGCAACGTCGTGCTGCAGATCCCGCTCGGGTGGTTCGCCGACCGGGTCAGCCGGCGCGGCCTGCTGCTGGCGCTCGGCCTGGTGTGCTGTCTCGGCCCGGCCGCCGCCGGGGGCGCGCTGTCGGCCGGATCGCTGGTGGCTTACCCGGTGCTGTTCGTGTGGGGAGGAGCTGCGTTCGGGCTGTACACGGTGGCCGTGACGATGCTCGGCGAACGCTACCGCGGCGGCGAACTCGCGGCCGCCAACGCCGCCTTCGTGATTGTCTTCGAGTTAGCCAACCTTGTGGGGCCGCCGACCGCCGGATGGGCGATGGAGACCTGGTCGCCGAACGGGCTGATGGCCTGGATGACGGTGGTTGCGGTCGGCTTCGTGATGGTGGCGACGGTCCGTGGCCTTCGCCGCGGCTGACGTTCCGGCGTCCCGCTCAGGGCAGCGGGCCCTTCGCCTGGCAGAACTGGCCACGCGCCACCAGCGGTCGGCAGAACTCCTTGGCAGCCGCCTCGTTGGCGAAGCCGCTGGCCAGCAGGCGGGTGTAGGTACCTCGCCCGCGGCCGCTGTCGAACTCGCTGGTCCGCATGCTCTTGCCAGCAAGATCCGGGAACTGGCGCTGCAGGGTCTTCCAGCCTTCGGTGGCTGCGGTGGTGGAGCGGTAGGAGGCGAGGTGCACCGCCCAGTCGCCGGTCGCGGCGGCCGGGGCAGCGGCCGGCGTCCTGGCTCCGGCGCCCGCCGCCGGCGGTCTGGCGGCGCCGGCGACCGGTGCCGCCGGCATCCCGGCCAGCCGCTCGAGGCGCGTCACCACGCCTTCCAGGCGGGCCACCAGGGCGGTCGCCGCGGCGCTGTCCGCCATGCCGGGTTCGCCGGTCATCCGGCCGTCCTCGCCGATCGCCGGCATCGGCGCGGCCGGGGCGCCGACCGGGGTCGTCTCGATCGGCGCGGTCGGGGCGGCGGTCGGCGCGTCGGCCCGGCGGTCATTGGCGAGGCTGACGGACACCAGCTCCTTGCGCTGGTCGCGGTTGCCGAACTGACGCAGCCGCAGCACGTAGTTCTGCACGGTCGGCGCGTAGAAGTAGGTGTCGCGGTAGTCCTTGCGCTGACAGTCGACCCGGAAGGTGTCGTAGCGCCCGGCCTTGACCTCGACGGCCTCCTGGCCGGCGACGACGCAGCGATGCTCGTCCTGCCAGCCGGCCGGCGCGTTCTCCGAGGACCCGCGCACCGAGTAGGCGATGACGTTGCCTTCCTGCAGCGGGAACAGCTGGTTTGGCGAGCCGATGATGGTCTGTCGCCCGCGACCGAGTTCAGGGTCGTCGGACCACATCAGCGGGGGGGTGACGACGTTGGGGTCCTTGGTCCAGATCAGGCCGCTGTCGTTGGTCCACACCACCCGGTCGGGCGACTTCGACACCACCCGCTCGGTGGTGACGGTCCCGCCGTCATCGTAAACGAAGGTGTCGCCCGGGGCGTAGAGCGGCGCCGGCGCCGGCGCCAGGCCCTGGGCCGCGCGGGCTCCCGGCGGCGGCAGGGTGGAGCCGGAGGAGCATCCGGCAAGCGCGAGAACGCCGACGGCGACAGCGATGAGCGATCGACGGTGCGCCATTGCGGGCCGAAACTCCCAGCGGGAAAAAAACGAATCGGCCATGAGCATCAATATTTTGCGAGTCAGTGTCAAGTTGACCCAATATTCGGGGCGCGGCCGTTTCGGCCCGGGGTTCAGATTGACCGATATCCTCCCGGCGGGCCACAGTCTGCAACGGCGCCGCTTCGGCGTCGACCCTTCCCAGACGAGGAGGCCGTGATGGCTCTGGCGCTCGCCCCTGAGATTCCGCCGGTCCGCAATCGGGTCAGCGACGCGGAATGGCGCACCCGCGTCGATCTTGCCGCCTGTTACCGGCTGGTGGCGCACTATGGCTGGACAGACCTGATCTACACGCACATCTCGGCGCGCGTGCCGGGCGAGGAGGGGGCGTTCCTTCTGAACCCCTACGGATTCATGTTCGAGGAGGTGACGGCATCGTCCCTCGTGAAGGTCGATTTCGAAGGCAAGATCCTGATGGATTCGCCCTTCGAGGTGAACGAGGCCGGCTTCACGATCCACTCCGCCGTCCACATGGCGCGTCCCGAGCTGGAATGCGTCATCCACACCCACACCGTGTCCGGGATGGCGGTCTCGGCGCAGGCCGACGGGCTGCTGCCGCTGACCCAGAACTCGATGATGTTCCACGGCGAGCACATGGCGTACCACGAGTACGAGGGCATCGCCCTCGACCTCGACGAGCGGTCGCGCCTGCAGGCCGATCTCGGCGGCCGCTATGCCATGATCCTGCGGAACCATGGCCTGATGACTTGCGGGCGCACCATCGCCGAGGCCTTCGAGATCATGCAGAACCTGGAGCGTGCCTGCGAGGCCCAGCTTGCCGCTCAGGGTGGCGGGGTGAAGCTGACCCACCCGTCGGCCAACGTCTGCGCCCACACCGCCGACCAGTTCTGGAACTACCACCGCAACAAGCCGTTCGGCGAGCGCGCGTGGCCGGCGCTGTTGCGGATGCTGGAGCGTCACAATCCCGGCTACGACGCCTGAGACCGGCAGTGGTACCGCAATTGTTCGACCCACACAGGAGCGTCCCGGCATGACTCGCGTGCAGGCGGATACCGTCCTGACCGGTGGAAAGGTGTTTCTCGGTCCCGGCCTCGGCTTCGCGGAGGCCGTGGCGGTGTTCGGCGGCCGTGTCCTGGCGACCGGCACGACCGCGGAAATCGCCGGCTTGGCCGGGCCGGGCACGACCCGGGTCGATCTCGCCGGCCGGCTCGCGGTGCCCGGGCTGAACGACGCGCACCAGCACATGATGAGCGTCGGCATGGGCACCTTCGAGGTGAACCTCAAGCGCGATGACATCCGCACGGTCGACGACGTGCTGGCGGCGATCAAGGCGAAGGTCGACGAGGTCGGACCGGGCAACTGGGTGTTCGGCCGCGGCTACGATCATTTCCAGCTCGACGTGAAGCGCCACCCGCTGCGCGAGGAACTCGACCGGGTTGCGCCCGACAACCCTGTCTATATCAAGCGCACCTGCGGTCACATGGGCGTTGCCAACTCCAAGGCGCTCGACCTTGCGGGCATCCGCGAGGGGGTGGCGCAGCCGGCCGGGGGCCACGTCGAGGCGCAGAACGGCAAGCTGACCGGACTTCTCCAGGAGACCGCGCAGAACCTGGTCTACCGGGCGTTCCCGGCGGCCTCTTTCGAGGACTTCGTTACCGGCATCGAGGCCGGCGCCCGCACCAACCTGTCCTATGGCATCACCAGCTGCACCGACCCGGCGGTCGGGCTGCGCGAGGGCTTCAAGGACTGGCAGGCCTATCTGGCGGCGCGGCGCCAGGGCCGGCTGCCGGTGCGGATGTACCTGATGCCGCTGGCCGGCAGCACCGGCTGGCCGGAGCGGATCGTCGACATCGACCTGATGACCGGTGACGGCGACGAATGGCTGCGGGTCGGCTCGATGAAGCTGTTCGCCGACGGCTCGGCCGGCGGCAAGACGGCGGCGATGTCGAGCCCGTACGCCGACGACGCGGACAACCGGGGCATCTTCATCTATGGCGACGAAGAGCTGCACGGGATGATCGCCGACTACCACGCCCGCGGCTTCCAGATCGCCACCCACGCCATCGGCGACGCCGCCATCGAGCAGGTG
>CAYNFA010000209.1:0-6769 GCA_964396345.1 uncultured Thalassobaculum sp. | reverse complement strand
CGGCCTCGAGGCGACGGGCGACGTGCTGCCAGCGCTCCAGCCGGTCGTTGTCGACCCTGAGGCGCTCGTTCTCGGTGCGCAGGTCACGGAACCGTCGGACCGCGGCCACCGCGTCCGAGACGCTGGCGGCCGGCCGCGACAGCACCTCGAGAACCGGCGCCAGCACATCGGCCACGCCGGTCCGGAAGCGCTCGACGACGAGGACGTCGGCCTTGCCCAACAGCATCAGCGCGAACGCGCCGGCGAGCAGCAACGAGAACGCGAACCGGCTCCAGAACGACCGCGCCGGCTGTGCGTCGCTGGTAAAGGAACCCGGACGCCGTGCCATCCTCGCCGTTCAACCTCCCCCTGGTCTCGCCTCCGGTGGGTCAGTAGGCCCCGATGAGCACGTTCCGCAGCACCTTCATCTCCTCGAGGCAGCGCCCGGTGCCGAGGGCCACGCAGGACAGCGGGTCGTCGGCAATCATCACCGGCAGGCCGGTGGCGTGGCGCAGCACGAAGTCGAGGTTGCCGAGCAGGGCGCCGCCGCCGGTCAGGACGATGCCCTTGTCGACGATGTCGGCGGCCAGTTCCGGCGGGGTCTGCTCGAGCGCGACCTTGACCGCCTCGACGATCTGGCTGACCTGCTCGGCCAGGCTGTCGGCGATCTGCGACTGGTCGATGATGATTTCCTTCGGAACGCCGTTCATCAGGTCGCGGCCCTTGATCTGCATGGTCCGGCCGACGCCGTCCTCCGGCGGATAGGCCGAGCCGATCTCCTTCTTGATCCGCTCGGCGCTGCCCTCGCCGACCAGGAGATTATGGTTGCGGCGGATGTAGGCGATGATCGCCTCGTCCATCTTGTCGCCGCCGACCCTGACCGAGCGCGAGTAGACGATGCCGCCAAGCGACAGCACGGCGACCTCGGTGGTGCCGCCGCCGATGTCGACCACCATCGAGCCGGTCGGCTCGGTCACCGGCAGGTTGGCGCCGATCGCCGCCGCCATCGGCTCCTCGATCAGGAACACCCGGCGGGCGCCGGCGCTCTCGGCGCTCTCCTGGATGGCGCGCCGCTCCACCGCGGTCGAGCCCGAGGGCACGCACACGATGACCTGCGGGCTCGCGAACGAGCGCCGGTTATGCACCTTGCGGATGAAGTGCTTGATCATCTCCTCGGCGACTTCGAAATCGGCGATGACGCCGTCGCGCAGCGGGCGGATCGCCTGGATGTTTCCGGGCGTTCGGCCGAGCATCTGCTTGGCCTCGTCGCCGACGGCCAGAACCTGCTTCTTGCCGCGGACCGTGGCGATCGCGACCACCGACGGCTCGTTCAGGACGATGCCGCGTCCCTTCACGTAGACCAGCGTGTTCGCGGTCCCAAGATCGATGGCCATGTCGGCCGAGAGCATTCCGAGCAGATTGGCGAAGAACATGGAATTCGATCCCGCAAGAGACTATGAGCCGGGGGCGCCCCGCGTGCGTCCGTCTGCCTGGAATCGGTAGACGCCGCGATTCTCCCCGCGCCGTGAAGACGAAGATACCAGGATTCGCGGGCGCCTACAAAAGGCGGTTCATCCTATTTGGCACTTTTTCGTCGCACCCTCAACGGCGCCCGACGAGAATGCCGCAATCAAGGTGAAGAAAATCTTACCGGACGCCGCAAACGCCGACGGCGCCGTCCTGCGACGGCGCCGTCCGCGCGAGACCGGGATGTCCGGCTTCAGTTCTTGGTCTTGTCGACCAGCTTGTTGGCGGCGATCCACGGCATCATGGCCCGCAGCTTCTCGCCGACGACCTCGATGTCGTGCTCCGCGGCGCGCCGGCGCATCGCCTTGAACGAGGCCTGGTTGACGCGGTTCTCGAGCATCCAGTTGCGCGCGAAGGTGCCCGACTGGATGTCCGCCAGCACGCGCTTCATCTCGGCCCGGACTTCCGGGGTGACGATGCGCGGGCCGGAGACATACTCGCCGTACTCGGCGGTGTTGGAGATCGAGTAGTTCATGTTGGCGATGCCGCCCTCGTAGATGAGGTCGACGATCAGCTTCACCTCGTGCAGGCACTCGAAATACGCCATCTCCGGCGCGTAGCCGGCCTCGACCAGGGTCTCGTAGCCGGCCTTGATCAGCTCGCACAGGCCGCCGCAGAGCACCACCTGCTCACCGAACAGGTCGGTCTCGCACTCTTCCTTGAACGTGGTCTCGATGGTGCCGGCCCGGCCGCCGCCGATCGCCGCCGAGTAGCTGAGCGCGATCTCCAGCGCGTTGCCCGACGGGTTCTGGTCGACCGCCACCAGGCAGGGCACGCCGCCGCCGCGCAGGTACTCGGAGCGCACGGTGTGGCCCGGGCCCTTCGGCGCGATCATGAAGACGTCGATGTCGTCGCGCGCCTCGATGAAGTTGAAGTGGATGTTGAAGCCGTGGGCGAACGCGATGGCGGCGCCGGCGCGGATGTTCGGCGCGATGTCCTGGTTGTAGATGTCGCCCTGCAGCTCGTCGGGCGTCAGGATCATGATGACGTCGCCCCAGGCCGCGGCCTCGGCGGGCGTCATGACCTTCAGGCCGGCGGCCTGGGCCTTCGGGGCCGAACGCGAGCCCTTCTTGAGCGCCACGGCGATGTCCTTGACGCCGCTGTCCTTCAGGTTGTTGGCGTGGGCGTGGCCCTGGCTGCCGTAGCCGACGATCACGACCTTCTTGGTCTTGATCAGGTTCACGTCGGCGTCGCGATCGTAATAGACGCGCATGGGTTTCCTCCTCTCGGGCTTGCGTTGTCGGGTATCGGTTGCGGTGTCCGGCGCCGGTTTAGCGGGCGACGGCCCGGCGGTCCATACGCCGGTTGTGCAAAGCCATCTTCGGTCAGTCGGCGGCGGCCTGGGGCCGCGGCTTGCGCCGGACCACCTTGCGTCGCACCAGCGGCATCTGAAGTTCCGCGCCGCGGGCGATCGCGACCACGCCGGTGCGCGACACCTCTACCTCGCCGAGCGCCGCCATCAGGTCGATGAAGGCGTCGAGCTTCTCGGTGCCGCCCGTCAGCTCAAACACGAAACTCTCGAGCGTGGAGTCGATGGCCCGGGCCCGGAAGGTGTCGGCGATGCGCAGCGCCTCGATGCGGTGCTCGCCGACGTTGCGGATCTTCACGAGCGCCAGTTCGCGGCTGAGATGCGGTCCCTCCTGGGTCAGGTCGTGGACGTCGTAGACCGGCACCAGCCGGAACAGCTGCGCCTTGATCTGCTCGATCACCATCGGGGTGCCCGACGTGACGATGGTGATGCGCGAGCGCGCGTTGACCTCGTCGACCTCCGACACCGTCAGGCTCTCGATGTTGTAGCCCCGGCCGGAAAACAGCCCGATCACGCGGGCCAGGACGCCGGGCTCGTTGGCCACGAGCACGGCGAAGGTATGCCGCTCGATCGGCATCTCGGAAGGTTTCACCTGATCACTCCCCGGGCGCCGCGCCGGACCGGGCGCACCCCCACGACGTTGCGGACGATGGCGGTCGGCGACCGGTCCCCGCGCCCGGCGGAATCCGGTCGCAACCGGTTCAGACGAGCACCATCCCCTCTTCGGAGGTCCGCCGCTCGGCCTGATCCTCCGGGCCGAGAAGCATTTCGTGATGGGCAGCGCCCGAGGGGATCATCGGAAAGCAGTTCTCGTCCTGCTTGACCAGGATGTCCGCGACCACCGTGCGCGGCGTGCTGATCATCTCGTCGATCACGTCGTCCAGCTCCGACATCTTGGTCGCCCGCAGGCCGACGCCGCCGAAGGCCTCGGCGACCTTGACGAAGTCCGGCAGCGCCGCCGAGTAGCTCTCGGAGTAGCGGCCGCCGTGGATCAGCTCCTGCCACTGGCGGACCATGCCCATCCACTGGTTGTTGATGATGAAAGCCTTCACCGGCAGGTCGTACTGCTTCATGGTCGACAGCTCCTGGATGTTCATCAGGAAGCTCGCCTCGCCGGCGATGTCGATGACCAGGGCGTCGGGGTGCGCGATCTGCACGCCCATGGCGGCCGGAAAGCCGTAGCCCATGGTACCGAGGCCGCCCGAGGTCATCCAGCGGTTCGGCTCGTCGAAGCCGAAATACTGGGCCGCCCACATCTGGTGCTGGCCGACCTCGGTGGTGATGTAGCAGTCCATGCCGCGGGTCTTCTCGTACAGCCGCCGGATGGCGTGCTGCGGCAGGATGATATCCGGGCTCGACCGGTAGGCCAGGCACTTGCGGGCCCGCCAGCCCTCGATCCGCTTCCACCACTTGGACAGCGCCGCCTGGTCGGCTTGGTAGCCCTTGGCCTTCCACACCGCGAGCATCTGCTCCAGCACGATTCCGGCGTCGCCGACGATCGGGATGTCGACCGGCACGTTCTTGTTGATCGACGAGGCGTCGATGTCGACGTGGATCTTCTTGGCGTTCGGCGAGAAGTCCGACAACCGGCCGGTGACCCGGTCGTCGAAGCGGGCGCCGATGCAGACCATGACGTCGCATTCGTGCATCGCCCAGTTGGCCTCGTAGGTCCCGTGCATGCCGAGCATGCCGAGGAACCTGTCGTCGGTGGCCGGCAGCGCGCCCAGCCCCATCAGGGTCAGGGTGGCCGGGAAGCCGGTCTTGTGCACGAACTCGGTGAACAGCTTCGAGGCCTTCGGGCCGGCGTTGATCAACCCGCCGCCGCCGTAGAAGATCGGCCGCTTGGCCTTGGCGATCAGTTCGACGGCGCGCTCGATGGCGGAGGTGTCGCCCTTGACCTGCGGGCGGTAGCTCTTGGTCTCGACCTCCGACGCCTCGATGTAGGGGCAGTCGGCGAACAGGATGTCCTTGGGCAGGTCGATGACCACCGGCCCGGGCCGGCCGTGCGACGCCACGTAGAACGCCTCGTGCATCACCCGGGCAAGTTGCCCCGGCTCCCGCACCAGGTAGTTGTGCTTGGTGCACGGCCGGGTGATGCCGGTGGTGTCGGCTTCCTGGAACGCGTCGTTGCCGATCAGGTGCGTCGGCACCTGCCCGGTCAGGCAGACGATCGGAATCGAGTCCATCAGCGCGTCGGTCAGGCCCGTCACCGCGTTGGTGGCGCCGGGCCCCGAGGTGACCAGCACCACGCCGACCTTGCCGGTCGAGCGCGCGTAGCCCTCGGCGGCGTGCACCGCCGCCTGCTCGTGACGGACCAGGATGTGGCGGACCGCGTTGGTCTTGAAGAGTTCGTCGTAGATCGGCAATACCGCCCCGCCGGGATAGCCGAATACGACCTCTACGCCCTGGTCCTGCAGCGCCTTGAGGATGATCGCCGCGCCCGACATCGTCGTAGGCGCCGCGGGGCGACGGGGGGTTGAACTGCGGGGCTGAGCCACCGTTCCGCTCCTTCTGCTGCGATCGGGCGAGCCGCCGTCACCTCGTGGCTGGGGCGGGCCGGATCAGGGTCAAAGACAGACATGGCGCGGGGTTCGCCCGCGCCAGCCGGCGGAACCTAGATAGTCAGGCCGGGGGCGTCAACACAAGTTCGCGAATTTTCGGAAACATTTCTTCAAATCCGCTTTCCGAAAATTGCGCGAGAACGTTCAGGTCGGCCCGGAATTGATGACGGAACCAGGTGCGCTGGCGCTTGGCGTACTGCCGGGTCGCCACCACCGATGCCCGCACCGCTTCCTCCAGCGTCGCCCTGCCGTCCAGGAAGGCGGCGATCTGCGGGACCCCGAGCGCCTTCATGGCCGGCAGCGACGGCTCCAGGCGGCGCGTCAGGAGCTTCCGCACCTCGTCGATGGCCCCGGCCTCGATCATGACCCGGAACCGCCGCTCGACGGCGTCGGCCGACACCGGGCGGGGCGGGGCCAACAGGACACGGCGGAACAGCAGCCCCGGCGGCGGCGGCGCGGCCTCGGCCTGCCACGACGACAGCGTCCTGCCGGTGGCGCGCGCCACCGCCCAGGCCCGCTGCAGCCGCTGCCCGTCGCCCGGGAACAGACGGTCGGCGGCGGCCGGGTCGAGGTCCCGCAGCTCCTCGCGGAAGGCCTCGCCGCCCAACGCCGCGTGGCGGGCGGCGGCTGCGTCGAAGACCGCGGCCGGCACCGGCGGAATCTCGGCGATGCCCTCGAGAAGCGCGCGCAGGTACAGGCCGGTGCCGCCGCACAGGATCGGCAGGCGGCAGGCGGCGGTCGCGGCGGCGATCTCGGCCAGCGCCGCCTCGCGCCACCACGCCGCCGAGCCGCGGTCGGCGGCGTCCAGCACGCCGTACAGGGCGTGCGGCGCCCTGGCCTCCGCCGACGGCGACGGCCGGTCGGTCAGGATCCTGAGGTCGCGGTACACCTGCATGGAATCGGCGTTGATGACGACGCCGCCCGCCGCCTCGGCGATCCGCAGCGCCAGGGCCGACTTGCCGGAGGCGGTCGGGCCGGCGATCACCAGGACGGAGACGGCGGCGTCGGCCGGGGGAGTGTCGGGCAGGCTGGACATGGGGCCAGCCGCTAAGCCATAAGGCGGCGCCATGCAACATGTCCTGACGCTGATCACAGATCCTGCCCGGCGCCGCCTCGACGACGCGCTGGCGGAGTGCGCCGCCGAAGCGCTGCGGCGCTGCGGGGCGCGGGTCGGCGCTCCCGACTGGCTCGCCGACGCGGTCGCCCTGGATTTGCCGTTCGACGCCGCCGATCCGGCGGTCGCAATCGTCCGGGTCCGCGAGGCGCTTGGGGATCGCCCGGTCGACGCCAACGCCCAGGCCGCCACGGGCCGGCGCCGGCGCCTCCTGATCGCCGACATGGACTCCACCATCATCACGTCGGAATCCCTTGACGAACTGGCCGAGTACGCCGG
>CAYNFA010000208.1:0-6806 GCA_964396345.1 uncultured Thalassobaculum sp. | reverse complement strand
CGTTCCACTCGGCGCAGCCCGGTGGAAATCCACCCAGGCGGTAACCGTTGGTGCCCAGGTCCCATGGCTCGACGATCAGCTTCACCCCGGCCAGCACCGGATCCTGCCGGAGGGTGTCGAAGAACACCGCGCCCGGATCGAAATGGTCGCGGTTGCGCCCGAGCGCTGTCCCCAGGTCGAACCGAAAGCCGTCGACGTGGCATGTCTCGACCCAGTAGCGCAACGAATCCATGACCATCTGCAGGACCCGCGGGTGCGGCAGATTGAGCGTGTTTCCACAGCCCGTGGTGTCAAAATAATGCCTCGGATCATCGGCAAGAATGTAGTAGCTGGCGTTGTCGATGCCACGCAGGCTGAGGGTTGGCCCGGTCTCGTTGCCTTCGGCTGTATGGTTGTAGACGACGTCCAGGATCACCTCGATCCCGGCCTCGTGCAGTTTGTGGACCGTGGTCCGAAACTCGTCGATGTCGGCCCCGGGCGACAGGTAGCGCGGAGCCGGGGCGAAGAAGCCGACGGTGTTGTAGCCCCAGTAGTTCCGCAAACCCTTCTGGACCAGATGGCGGTCGTCGAAAAAGGCGTGGATCGGCAGCAGTTCAACTGCGGTGACGCCGATGTCGTGCAGGTGATCGATCACCTGCGGGCAGGCTAGACCGGCGAAGGTGCCACGCAACGGTGCCGGAACGTCGGGGTGACGGGCTGTCATGCCCTTGACGTGCGCCTCATAGATTACCGTATCGGACCAGGGTGTGTTGGGGCGGGCGTCCCGCCCCCAGGTGCCTGCGGTGTCTACGACGATGCATTTCGGCATCACGAAGGCGGAGTCGCGGCGATCGAAGGAGAGGTCCGCGCGGGACGAGCCGATGCGGTACCCGAAACATGAATCGTGCCAGCGCACGTCGCCGGTCAGCGCCTTCGCGTACGGGTCGATCAGCAGCTTGTGGTGGTTGAACCGGTGCCCGCGCCGCGGATCGTAGGGCCCGTAGACGCGGTAGCCGTAAAGCTGCCCCGGCCGCACGTCCGTCAGATAGCCGTGCCAGACCTCATGGGTGTTGCAGGGCAACTCGATACGTTCGGTTTCTCGGCGACCGCGCGGGTCGAACAGGCACAATTCAACCCGCTCCGCGTTCGCTGAGAACAACGCGAAGTTCACTCCCGTCCCGGTCCATGTCGCCCCAAGCGGGTACGGAAGTCCGGGTGCCACCCGAGCGTTGGCCATGGCTACGCCACCCGGGTGTCGGGCTGAAGGACCAATATAGAGAGCGGCGGCAGCGTCAGGGTCAGCGACGCTGGTCGGCCGTGCGAGGGCGTCGCCTCGGCCTCTACCAGCCCGCTGTTCCCCACGCCCGAGCCGCCATACGCCTCGGCATCGGAGTTCAGCCGCTCCACCCATGCGCCGGCCTTGGGGACGCCGATCCGGTAGTCTCGCCGGACCACCGGCGTGAAGTGGCAGACAATGAGCATCGGGGTCTCGCGGTGGCTGGAGTGGCGCAGAAAGGCGAACACGCCGCCCTCAGAGTCGGAAGCGTCGATCCACTCGAACCCGGCGGGGTCGCAGTCGAGTTCGTGCATCGCCGGTTCGGATCGGTAGAGTCGGTTCAGGTCGCGCACGAGCCGCTGCACGCCGGCGTGCATGGGATCGTCCGTGAGGTGCCAGTCGAGTTGGGTGTCATGGTTCCACTCACGCTCCTGCGCGAACTCGCCGCCCATGAACAGCAGCTTCTTGCCGGGATGCGCCCACATGAAACCGAAATAGGCGCGGAGGTTGGCGAACTTCTGCCAGCGGTCGCCTGGCATCCGGCCGATCAGCGACCCCTTGCCATGCACCACCTCGTCATGGCTGAGCGGCAGCACGTAGTTTTCTGAGAACGCGTAGCCAATCCCGAACGGGATCGCACCTTGGTGATGCCGACGGTGAACCGGATCATGCCCGATGTAATCGAGGGTGTCGTGCATCCACCCCATGTTCCATTTGAAGTCGAAGCCGAGGCCGCCGGATTCGATCGACCGCGAGACGCCGGGCCAGGCGGTGGATTCCTCCGCAATCGTCGAGGCACCCGGGGCATCGCGCCGGACGCTTTCGGTGGTCGTCCGCAGGAACGCGACGGCCTCAAGGTTCTGGTTGCCGCCGTGGACGTTCGGGACCCAGTCGTCGGCCTCCCGGCTGTAGTCGAGATACAGCATCGAGGCGACCGCATCGACCCGCAGTCCATCGACGTGATAGCGGTCGAGCCAGAATGTCGCGTTTGCCGTAAGGAAATTGGCGACCTCGCGGCGGCCGAAGTTGTAAATCAGGGTGTTCCAGTCTCGGTGAAATCCCTGTCGAGGGTCGGCGTGCTCGTACAGGTTCATTCCGTCGAACAGGCCGAGACCGTGTGCGTCGCTGGGGAAGTGCGCGGGCACCCAGTCTATCAGCACCCCGATACCCGCCTGGTGGCAGCGGTCGATAAAGCTGGCGAACCCTTCGGGAGGGCCGAACCGGCTCGTCGGTGCGAACAGGCCGACCGGTTGATAACCCCAGGACCCCGAGAATGGGTGCTCGCTGACCGGCAGGCATTCGATGTGGGTGAACCCAAGATCACGAACGTAGGGGATCAGCTGGTCGCCGAGTTCCCTCCACGTCGGCAGGGTGCCGTCGGCATTCCGCCGCCACGAACCGAGATGCACCTCGTAGACCGACACTGGGGCGGACGGCGACTGCCGGGAGGCGCGGCCTTCCATCCAGTCGGCATCGTTCCAGCGCCAGTCGGGGAGGCCGTGGACGATCGACGCCTTGGCCGGCGGGACTTCGTGCGCGAAACCCACGGGATCAGCCTTGGCGGGCAGGAGTTCTCCTCCGGATCCAAGGATCTCGTACTGGTAGAGGGCGCCGGCGCCAACGCCTGGCACGAAGATCTCCCAGACGCCGACCTCGTGACGCTTGCGCATCGGGTGACGGCGGCCATCCCAGTGGTTGAAGTCGCCTATGACGCTGACCCGGCTGGCGTTCGGCGCCCACACAGCAAAGCTGACCCCGGCGACACCAAGACGCTCCTCGAGATGGGCGCCCAGCCGCTCGTACATCCGACGGTGGGTGCCCTCAGCCAGCAGATAGACGTCCAAGTCGCCGAGCACCGGCGGGAAGCGGTACGCGTCCTCCTCGTCCCAGGTCTCCGAACCGCGAGTGAACCGCAGTCGATAGACCTGCGCCGGATCGCTCTCGCCATCGAGCAAGCCTTCGAAGAACCCAACGGCGTGACGCCGCGGCATCGTCGTCAGCCGCTTTCCGGACGCATCGATCGCTTCCGCGGTATCGGCTCCAGGCCGCAGGGCGCGGATCGCAACCCCGTGCGGCGTCGTGTGGGGTCCAAGGATGGCGAACGGATCGCCGTGCCGTCCGTCCGCGAGCGCGGCGATGGCGGCCTCGTCGTTCAGCTGCCAACCCAGGTCGGCACCGTGCTCATGGTCGCCGGTCATGGTGCTGGCTCCGCGAGCAGGTCAAGGACGCCGCGTATCGGCACCCGCACCATGTCGGGTCGGTTGGCAACCTCGTAGTTGATCTCGTAGAACGCTTTCTGAAGCAGGAACAGTCTCAGCAACTTGGCTTCGGCGGTTTCCGACTTCGGGCGACTCCGCGCGTCAGCGGCGCCTTCGCGCCAGCCCTTGAGGAAGATTCTGGCGGCGTGCGCCCTCCAGGCGTGGGCCAGGACTTCAGCCCCCACTACGCCGTCGGGCAGCCTGTCGGCGACATTGTCGAAGGCGGTCCAGGCGGCGTAATCGAACGATCGCAGCATACCCGCCACATCGCGCAGCGCGGACGACTTCGCCCGTCGCTCGCCGATGTCGCGTCGCGGCTCGCCCTCGAAGTCGATGATCGCGACCTCGTTTTGGGCCAGCAGAACCTGGCCGAGGTGATAGTCACCGTGGATCCGCGACTTGGCGCCGTCGACGACGGAAGCCGGTTCGAATCGTATGGCGTCAAGCGCGGAGGATCGCTTTTCAAGCATTTGGCCGATCAAGTCGCGGACCCGATCCGGAGCGTCCTTGTGCAGGCGTTCGAGGGACTTGAACGCGGCCTTCGCCTGCTCCTCGGTGTCGCGCACCCAACTGCGGACATCCTCGATGGTGACCGGCTCAACCTGGAAGGCCGGGTTGTCGGTGTCGATGGCAAGGGCGGCGTGGAGCTCGCCCGTGCGGAGCCCGAGACGCTCCACGATATCGAGCGGGTAGCCGAGATTGGAGACGTCGACAGCAGCGGGGTCGAAATCCCCGGACGCGTTTGCGGCCAGCGCCACCGCGTCAAGTTCCCGACCGAGCGCCTGGACGATTGCGCTCCACGCGTCGCCCTGGTTGGCGACATAGGCGAAGGCGGCGCCGAGCGTGGTGGTGTCACCACCTTTCGAACGGTGCTCGACGGTGCCCAGGTAGGCCGGCGTGTTGCGGTATCCAGCCTCTTCGGTGAGGAAGCGGGCGACCTCGATCTCGGGCTGCACGCCGACCCGCAGACGCCGATAGAACTTGAGGAGCACGGTGTCGCCGAACGCGATCGAGACGTTGCTCTGCTCGACCGCCAGCGGGCGCACGGGGCCAAGTTGGTCGGCTGCGGGCAGTTCGGGGGTGCCGTGAAAGACGATCGCACCGTCTGTCGCGTCGATTTCACCGCCAATCCGCATTTGGTCCACGATGCTGATCGCCAACCGCTCATCGTGGACGGCATCGATGAGTGCCCCGAGCTTCGGCCCAGCGCGGACTTTCGCTAGAGTGTATGACAGCTTCGCCGCGCCGAACTGCAGGTTCTCCTCCCCCCAGAGCGCGCTCAGGGGCAGGAAGTAGGTTTGCCGCTCGCCGGACCCGGTTTCAATGTCAACGACACTGAGCCTGACCGACCCGTCGCCGAGTGACCCGATCTGTCGGATCTCGATAGAGCCGGCGGTTTCGCCCTTGGCCCCGAACCACCTCTGGCGCTTCAGGAACCCCGGGAGCGCGTCGGTGATAAGCTGGCGGCGTTCCCGATCGCTGAACACGGCCGACAGGTCACTGCGAGGCGTCGTCAGCGTGATGAAGTCCGGCATTGGGTCCGGGGTTGGAGTGTGCCAGCGCGGCGCGTCCGCCTCGGCGGCCATCAGGAACCAGAAGAAGCCATGCGCCGGCAACGTCATCAGATAAGGCAGGTCCCCGATCGGCGGGAACGGCGACCGCCCGGTCATCTCGATCGGCACGCAGCCTTTGTACTTCGAGAGGTCCAGCTCAACCGCCTGGGCGGTGCGTGCGAGATTGGCCAGACACAGGATCCGCTCGTCTCCGAGACTGCGGATGTAGGCGAGAATTGAACGGTTGCGGGGATAGAGCAGGGTCAGATCGCCGCGGCTGAAAGCGGGGTGCTGGTTGCGCACGGCCAGCATGCGGCGCAGCCAGTTCAGCGGCGACGACGGATCGGCCTGCTGGCTCTCGACGTTGACGGCCTGGAAGCCGTAGGTCGGGTCCATGATCGCCGGCAGATAGAGCTTCTGCGGGTCAGCGCGCGAGAACCCGCCGTTGCGGTCAGGCGACCACTGCATCGGTGTGCGCACGCCGTCCCGGTCGCCGAGATAGATGTTGTCGCCCATGCCAAGCTCGTCGCCGTAGTAGATGACCGGCGTGCCCGGCATCGACAGCAGCATGGCGTTCATCAGCTCGATCTTGCGGCGGTCGTTCTGCAGCAGCGGGGCCAGCCGTCTCCGGATTCCGAGATTGATGCGCGCCCGCGAGTCGGAGGCGTAGGCGTTCCAGAGGTAATCACGTTCTTTGTCGGTGACCATCTCCAGAGTCAGTTCGTCGTGGTTCCGCAGGAAGATCGCCCATTGGCAATTCCCGGGTATCTCCGGGGTCTGCCGAAGGATGTCCGCAATCGGGTGCCGATCCTCCTGGGCGACCGCCATGTACATCCGCGGCATCAGCGGAAAGTGGAAGGCCATGTGGCATTCGTCGCCGTCCCCGAAATACTCGCGGGTGTCCTCCGGCCACTGGTTCGCTTCCGCCAGCAGCATCCGACCGGGGTATTCCTGGTCGAGTACGGCGCGGATCCGTTTCAGAACGTCATGGGTCTCCGGCAGGTTCTCGTTGTTGGTTCCGTCCCGCTCAACCAGGTAGGGGATGGCATCCAGCCGCAGCCCGTCGACCCCGAGGTCGAGCCAGAACCGCATGACCTTGATGATCTCCTCGAACACCCGCGGGTTGTCGAAGTTCAGGTCGGGCTGGTGCGAATAGAAGCGGTGCCAGAAGAACTGCCCAGCCACGGGGTCCCACGACCAGTTCGAGCGCTCGGTGTCGATGAAGATGATGCGGGTGCCGGAATAGCGCTCGTTGCTGTCGCTCCAGACGTAGAAGTCGCGGGCCCGGCTGCCGGGTTTGGCCTTTCGGGCGCGCTGGAACCAGGGATGCTGATCGGAGGTGTGGTTGATCACCAGCTCGGTGATCACCTTGAGGTTTCGCTTGTGGGCCTCCCGGACCAGCCGCTTGAAGTCGGCCATCCGCCCGTAGGCAGGGTTCACCGATGTGAAGTCGGCGATGTCGTAGCCGTCGTCGCGCAACGGCGAGGGGTAGAAGGGCAGCATCCAGATGGTGTCGACACCGAGTTGCGCCACGTAATCGAGACGATCGATCAGCCCGGCGAAGTCCCCGACCCCGTCGCCGTTGGAGTCCTGGAACGCCTTGATGTGCAGCTGGTAGACCACGGCATCCTTGTACCAGTCGGCCGGTCGAGCGGCGCCCTCCCGCGGGTTGGCGGAAACCTGAGCCGACCGGCGGCGGAGCGGGGAGGCGGGACGCTCGCTCATCGCCGCACCTGCGGG
>CAYNFA010000207.1:0-6825 GCA_964396345.1 uncultured Thalassobaculum sp. | reverse complement strand
CAAGGAGCGGCGCGGCCTTCCGGCCGCTCTAGCGGCGCCGGAACACCACCGTCTGGTTGTCGGCCGGCATCGCCTGGACCAGGTCGAGGACGAACCCCGCCGACGCCGCCGCCGGCACCAGTTCGCTCTCCAGGTCGCGGATGCCCCACGCCGGGTCGCGCGAGCGCAGGCTGGCGTCGAAGGCAATGTTCCCGGGGCCGGTGTGGCGGTCTGCACGCTTGTAGGGGCCGTACAGTATCAAAGGCTCGCCGTCCGCCAACAGGCTGGCAGCGCCCGCCAGGATCCCGAGCGCAACATCCCACGGGGCGATGTGGATCACGTTGCTGGCGACGACCGCCTGAATTGCACCGTTCGCCGGCACTGGCCAGGCGTCCGGAGCCGCCCGAGCGTCCAGCACGCGCGCCGGCAGCGGCCGGAGTTCAGGAGGCACCATTGCGGCCCAGAGCGGGGCGCTGGCCAGCCGTTCCGGCTGCGGGTCGGTCGGCAACCAGCGCCGCGGCGTCAACGCGGCCGCGAACGCGGCGGCGTGCTGGCCGGTGCCGGACCCGATCTCGAGGATCGTGCCGTCGGCAGGCAGCACCCGCCGCAGCACAGCCAGCAGCGGTCCGGCGTTGCGGCGAGCGGCCGGCGCGTCCTCCGCGCCGGGTGGTGCCGGGCGATCGAGCGGCGGCGGCACCGGCTCGGCGGCGAGATCGGCGGGCGAAACGGCGGGGGCTGACGGTCGGTTCATGACCGCCTATGTAGACGGCAGGCAACCCTCGCCGCAATGGACCGGAGACGCCGATGCTCGCCCGCCTGCAACGCTTTCTCGACCGCCTGGATTCCGGCGGGGGTTCGGCCGCCGCACCGAAGGACGAATTGGCCATGGCGGCGGCGGTGCTGCTGGCGCGGGCCTCGTCGCTCGACGGCGGCATCGACGCGCGCGAGCGGGCGATTGCCGCGGATCGGCTGGTCGAACGTTTCGGCGTGCCGCGCGACGAGATCGAGGAGGTGATGGCCGAGGCCGCCCGCACCGCCGAGGACACGGTCAACCTGTACGGCTTCACCCGGGTTCTGAAGGACCGGCTGGATCAGGACGGCCGGCTGATGCTTATGGAGACCCTCTGGGAGGTGGTCTACGCCGACGGCACGCTGCACGACTACGAGGCTCAGCTCATGCGGCGCCTGGCCGGGCTGCTGTTCGTGGCCGATCGGGACAGCGGCGAGGCGCGCAAGCGGGCGCTTGCGAAACTCGGCCTTGATGCTGCGGGTCCGAGCGATTAAGACCGGCGGGCCGAGCCTCGGAGGAGTCGTCGATGACCTATGTCGTCACGGAAGCCTGCATCAAGTGCAAGTACACAGACTGCGTGGAGGTGTGTCCGGTCGACTGCTTCTACGAAGGCGCGAACATGTTGGTCATCCATCCGGACGAATGCATCGACTGCGGCGTCTGCGAGCCGGAGTGCCCGCCGGAAGCGATCCTTCCGGACACCGAATCGGAAGCCGAAAAGTGGCTCGAGATCAACCGTGAATATTCTGAGGCGTGGCCGAATATCACGCGTAAGTTAGAGGCGCTGCCCGAGGCCGACGCGATGCAGGCCGAGAAAGGCAAGTTCGACCGTTTCTTCAGCGCGAAGCCGGGCGAAGGGACCTGACACCGGGATCAGGCGAGGGAGAATCCGCCTCGGTATTGTCATCGGACGTTAAGACTCTGGTAACAAGCGTCTGATTTAACGCTGATGCATTGGTAAGCAGCGTGTCGCAGCCTTGCTCCTGCGGCCTTTCGCTACCATTCGGCCAGCATTTGTGGTACCGTCTTTCCGTTCGGAGTCGGGACCTTTCGTCATGCCCGGCCCCGTCCCCGCAAACCGTGGGACCAGTGACGAAACCGAAGCGTTTCGGACCGCTTTTCGGCGCCCATCAGGGCTCCGGGGCGGCATGCCGGGTGGGGTGGCGTGTTTCTGGTGTCCGCGCGGGATCCTCTTTTGGACGTGAGACAGAGAGCCCGATGACAAAGAAGAGCGACTTCAAGACCGGTGATTTTGTGGTTTATCCGACGCATGGCGTTGGGCTGATCAAGGGGACGGAGACTCAGGTCGTCGCGGGAACTGAACTCGACCTGCTCGTGATCGATTTCGAGCAGGATCGCATGACCCTTCGAATACCAGTCGGCAAGGCCCGGACCAGCGGTCTGCGCCGGCTCAGCAGCCGCAAGCAGATGGACGTAGCCCTGCAGAAGCTCAAGGGCCGGGCCAAGGTGCGTCGTACGATGTGGTCGCGCCGCGCCCAGGAGTACGAGGCGAAGATCAACTCCGGTGACCCGGTATCGATCGCCGAGGTGGTTCGCGATCTCCGTCGGTCCAGCAACCAGGCGGACCAGTCCTACAGCGAGCGGCAGATGTACCAGGCGGCCCTCGACCGGCTGGCCCGCGAGTTCGCGAAAATCGAGCAGATCGACGAGACCGCCGCGGTCGACCGTCTCGAGAAGCTGATGGACGCCGCCTGACGTCGTCGGACGGGGCGCTGCGAAGGATCACGATACGGGGCGGTGCTTCTGGCGCCGCCCCGTATCGTTTCCAGGCCGCACCCGCCGAGGCGGAACAACTGATGCTCCGGTAGGATTACTGTAATGCCGCCGCCGCCGGGCGGTCCGCCACCCCTCTATCGCCACGCCGGGCGTCCTGCTATCACCAGTCAAATGCCCCCGCGCGGAACCTCGCGATCCGGATGCCGAGCACCAGACAGACCGACGCCGTCCCCGAACTTTTTGTCGACCTGTCGCGCGCGCGGCGGGTTTGGGCCGTGGCAGCGGTGCACGGGGCAGCCGATCGTCTGGCCGCGCTGCACGACGCCATCGGCGAACGGTTCGAGAGCGGCGACCGGATCGTCTACCTCGGCGATCTGATGGGCGGTGGGGACGTGCGGGCGACCCTAGCGGAAACGCTACGGTTTCGACGTTCTGTGCTGGCTCAGCCACCGCTCTACCTGCCGGAGGACATCGCCTACCTGCGCGGCCGGCAGGAGGAGATGTGGCACAAGCTGCTCCAGATCCACTTCGCTCCGAAGCCCAAGGACCTGCTGCGCTGGATGCTCGGTCGAGGCGTCGACGCCACGCTGCGGGCCTATGGTGGCGACCCCGCCCAGGGCTTTGCAGCCGCCGATGAGGGCATGGTGGCGCTGACCCGGTGGACCGGCCGGCTGAAGGCCGCCATGCAGGCGACTCCGGGTCACCACCCCTGGTTCACCGGACTGCGTCGCTATGCCCACACGGGGACCGGGGGAATCCTGTTCGTGCACGCCGGCCTCGATCCGGCGCGTCCGCTGGCCGATCAGCGCGATGCGTTCTGGTGGGAGAGCGGCAGCTTCGCGCGGGCCGCAACCGGTTTCGACGGCTTCGCCCGCATTGTGCGCGGCTACGACCCGGATGGCGGCGGCTGGGCCGAGGATGGAGCGACGCTTACCATCGACGGTGGCTGCGGGACGGGCGGCCCGCTTTTCGCGGCCTGCCTCGCGCCCGACGGCACCCTGCTGGACCGCCTCGAAGCCTAGCTCGGCTCTATCCCCGGCCTCGGTTGTACCTGAGCGCCATCGGAACCGGTGATCCGGCCGGCACCAGCCTCCGTAACAGATTTCGAGGCTACCGGACCACGGTCGGCCGTGGATCTGATCGGGGATGGGTCATGGCGCGCAGCGACAGCATGCAGGTTCAGACGGCGGATTCCGCGTTCTTCAGGGCGGCGATGCAGGAGCCAATGCTCGAGCGCGAGCACGAGCTGGAATTGGCGACGCTTTGGCGTCGAGACGGCGATCAGCGGGCGCTTCACGAACTGGTGAGGTCGTACACCCGCCTGGCGATCGGAACAGCCCGGCGGTACCGCAACTACGGCCTGCCGATGGGCGACCTGGTGCAGGAAGGCAATGTCGGCCTGCTTCAGGCCGCGATGCGCTTCGAGCCAGAGCGCAACCTTCGATTCTCGACCTACGCCTCGTGGTGGGTGAGGGCGGCGATCCAGGAATACATCCTGCGCAACTGGTCGATCGTGCGGATCGGCACGACGTCGTCGCAGAAGACGCTGTTTTTCAACCTTCGCCGTCTGCGCGCCCGCCTGCACGGCGCCGAGGCGGGCGCCATGAGCGGAGAGACGCGCCTGACCGTGGCGACCGAGCTCGGGGTGTCGCTGAACGACGTCGAGGTCATGGAGATGCGGATGGTTGCCCAGGACCAGTCGCTGAACGCGCCGGTCGCCGAGGCCGGGGACGGTGACTGGCAGGGCCTGCTGGCCGACGAGCGCCCGAGCCCCGAGCAAGTCGTAACCGGCATGCGCGACGCCCGCACGCGCTCGGCGTGGCTCGCCGAGGCGCTTGCCGATCTCAATCCGCGTGAGCGGATGATCATCGAGCGTCGGCGCCTGCACGAGCAAGGCGCGACCCTGGAGGATCTCGGCCGCGAGTTGGGGATCTCCAAGGAGCGGGTTCGGCAGCTCGAGGGACGCGCCCTCCTGAAGCTCCGCGAAACCCTGACCCAACGCGCTGACGTCCCCTCCGACCTGCTCGCCGAGGCCTGATTTTCGGCCAGGTTCAGTACCCGACGTATTTCAGGAGCCGTCCTGCCGTCGGCTCAGTGCCTGGCGGCAGCCCGTTCAGCATCCGGAAGCAGCGACCGCTTAACACATCCTTCGGCAGCATGGTCGCCAGGCTGGCGACCGTGTCGCCTGGCTTCGCGGTGTAGAGCCGGATCCGATACGGTCGCTCGCTGGCCGCCTCGTCGCCGTCAAGCCGGCGAAAGCCGAGCGCGGTCCTCTGGAGGCCTGGCGTCTGACGGGCCGTATCCTGGGCCGGCGTGCCAAACAGGAACCGGTACATCCGACCGTTCGGCGGCGAGATCGCGACCAGCCGCAGGTCGAACGGCCCGCGCTCGGTCGACACGCGCGTGACCCCGGTGGCGGCTTCCATTCCGTCGATCGTGAGACGCGTCAGGTCGACCAGGGCGAGGCGGGCCCCCCAGCGGTGCCGCACGTAGTCGAGGGCACTCGCGGCAGGTCCCGTCGGGGCCATGTCGAACACGATGACGGCGCCGTTCGGGCTCAACGCCTTCACCGCCGTCTGGCCGTTGACCAGCGTGAAGTCCGGCGGGACCGTGAACTCGAAGCGCAATTCCGGATGAACGAACCGGTACCCGCGGACGAAGCCCTGCTCGGGTGAGTCGCCGTAGATCATGCCCTCGATCCGGCGAAGATAACCCTCTCGATCGACCAGGCCATCGACTGGGCCGGCGCCAAGGATTGCGGCCCGTGCCTCCTTCACCCGGTCGATGGTGCGCGGGTGACTGGATATCAGGCTGCGCTCGTCGGGATCTGAACCCACGCCCAGGACCTTGGCATCCAGCTTCGCCTTCTCGCGAAGCCGGCCGAGGAAGGAGGCCATGGCGTCGGGGTCGTAGCCGGCGCGCGTCATGTACCGGACGCCGAGCAAGTCGGCCTCGAACTCCTGATCGCGGCTGTAGCCGCGCAGGAGCAGGCCACCTCCGAGGCTCACCGAGTCGGCGACGCCACGTTTGCCGGTCAGGATTCCGGCGATGCCCGCGCCAAGCCCGACCAGCACGCTCCTGCCGTGCTGCTGCGCGCCGTGGCGCGCGGTCACATGGCCGATCTCGTGGCCGATCACCCCGGCCAGTTCGGCCTCGCTGTCGGCGAGCGCCATCAGGCCGCGGGTGACGTAGACATAGCCGCCCGGCAGGGCGAAGGCGTTGACCATCGCCGAATCGAGAACCGTGAAGGTAAACGGCAGGGCAGCCTGCTCCGACCGGTCCGCCAGCGTGCTTCCGATCCCCACGACATAGGCCTGAACCGCCGGATCCTCGTACACGCCGCCGAACTCGGCCAGAACCCGCGGGTGCTGTTCGCGGCCGAGCGCCCGCTCGTTCGCCGGCGACAGCAGCGTGAAGGCTTGCTGACCGGTTGCGGGGTTGGTCGAGCATCCGGCCAGCGCCAGCGCGGCGATCGCCACGATGGCGGCGACGAACCGCTGGCGCGCGCCGGGTAGGAGCCTCGCGCGCGCCCGTCCTGTGGTCAATTGAGCGATCGAAAGGCCGGGCGGGTTCATTCCTCCAACACCTCCAGCGCGGCTGGATGCGTGAGGTCGATCATCGGACCGTTGAGCGGGAACACCCAGCCGCGAGCGCGCACCCGGCGGGCGCTCAGATCGCCAAGGTCGATACCGGCACGGCCGAAGGCACGCCTTGCCTCGGCCGCCGCCCGTATCGTGAAGTCACGCCGCCAGTCGGTTCCGAAATTCAGGTAGGCGGTACCGCGGATTACGGTGGCATCGACGACGCGTCCCTCGACGACCTGAACGCTGTCGATGTCGCCCCAGGTCTCGTCCGGATTGCGAACTCGATAGAAGCGTTCGCCCCAGATACCAAGGCGAGCTGCGCGGGCGGTACGCTCAAGGTCCAGCATCAGCCCCGCGCCGGTGGCGGTGCGCGGCTGGGTGTGAACCCGCGCCAGCCCCTCCATCAGCAGCGCGCCCTGCAGCCAGAGCCCATCGTCGCGGACCAGGTGCGCGAGCGCTCGTCCCCACCGGTCGCGGGCATCTTCCGGGTGCCACAGGCGCACGCTGCGACCGAGCGTGGCGTGCCCAACCGCCACCGCCGCCTCGGTGGCATGCGGCCAAGCGGCTCGGCCGTCGCGCGCCGGCTGAGGAACTTGCACCCCGGCTAGCCTGACCCGGGTCCCATCCTCCAGATCGAGCGTATCGGCGCCAAGGACCGCCGCGACCCGCCCGGCTAGCCCTTCGCTCAGCCCGGCCGGAGCGGCCGGGCCCGGACGGCCCATACCGGCGCCGAGG
>CAYNFA010000206.1:0-6846 GCA_964396345.1 uncultured Thalassobaculum sp. | reverse complement strand
GCTGGGTCGGCGTGGCGGGCAACGCGGTGGCCTACACCGTCGGCTTGTCCTGCCTGTTCGCCGCCATCCAGCGGCTCGGGGCCGTCACCACCGCGGTCGCCGGCAACCTGGAGCCGGTGGTTAGCGTAGCTCTCGCCGCGGTCGTCCTCGGCGAGGCCCTCAGCGGCATCCAGCTCGTCGGCGGCGTGGTGGTGCTGGCCGGAATTGCCCTCGCCCAGAGCAGGTGGCGGGCAAACTGACCGCCACGATCCGGCATGTCTGCCGGTGGACCACCAAACCCGCAGCAACACTGGAGGTCCGGCGGCCACACACAGGGCTTCAAGCCCGCCTCGGCCAGCTAGATGTAGGTGGGCTCGTCAATTCGCGCACAAAATCTGTTGCGCCAACCGGCACGTTCCCACATCCTTGTGACCGTTTGAAACGTGGGGGCGCGGTGCATGACGTGTGATGCCGTCGATCCGCACGAGTGGGTCGCTCGCCGCGCCGACATCCAGAGCCGAGCTTCCACAGATCAAGGCGCTGGCGGTCGGCAGTGACGATGATTTAGCACGATTCATTCCGATTAGAATCCGATTGTGGATTTTGAGCAACAGATCAGAAAGCGGCGGCGGCAAAATTAACATTTCTTCATTTTTCCCGCTTGCGCAGCCTCCCCCACATTCTGTAGCCTGACCTTCGACACACACAAGATATGGTTCCGCGTCGCACGGTGAGGCTCTCCGCCTTGCGTTGCGGCATGGGATGGTCAGGGAGTCAGAGCGATGAAGATCGAGCGTCGGTTCACCACGGCCGGAAAAGACGCCTACGAGGGCGTGGCCTTTCGCACCACGGTCAGCGAGATCAAGAACCCCGACGGCTCGGTCGTGTTCCGGCGCGACGATGTGGAAGTTCCCGCGAGATGGTCGCAGGTCGCCAGCGACATCCTGGCGCAGAAGTATTTCCGCAAGGCCGGCATCCCAGCGGTGCGCCGGAAAGTCGAGGAGAACGATGTCCCGTCGTGGCTGTGGCGCGAGACGCCCGACGACGCGGCCATCGCCGCGCTGCCGGTGGGCGAGCGCACGATCGGTGAGCGCAGCGCCCGCCAGGTGTTCCATCGGCTCGCCGGCACCTGGACCTATTGGGGCTGGAAGGGCGGCTACTTCGACGGCGAGGCCGACGCCCGCGCCTACTACGACGAGATGTGCTACATGCTGGCCTGCCAGATGGCGGCCCCGAACTCGCCGCAGTGGTTCAACACCGGTCTGCACTGGGCCTACGGCATCGACGGTCCGGCCCAGGGCCACCACTACGTGGACTTCAAGACCGGCAAGCTGGTCCGCTCCAAATCGGCCTACGAGCATCCGCAGCCGCACGCCTGTTTCATTCAGTCAGTCGCCGACGACCTGGTGAACGAAGGCGGCATCATGGACCTCTGGGTGCGTGAGGCCCGTCTCTTCAAGTACGGCTCGGGGACCGGCTCCAACTTCTCCAAGCTGCGCGGCGAAAACGAGCCGCTGGCCGGCGGCGGCAAGTCGTCCGGGCTGATGAGCTTCCTGAAGATCGGCGACCGTGCCGCCGGCGCGATCAAGTCCGGCGGCACCACGCGCCGGGCCGCCAAGATGGTGACGGTCGACATCGACCACCCTGATATCGAGTCCTACATCGAATGGAAGGTCGTCGAGGAGCAGAAGGTCGCTGCCCTGGTGACTGGATCCATGCTCGCGTCCAAGCACATGAAGGCCGTCATGAGGGCCTGTGTCGAGGCGAAGGCGGACCTTGGCGACGCCGCCTTCGAGCCAACCGCGAACCCACCGCTGAAGGCGGCCATCAAGGCCGCCAAGGACTCGATGATCCCGCTCAACTACGTGCAGCGCGTCATCCAGTTCGCCCGCCAGGGCTTCACGGAGATCGACTTCAAGGTCTACGATACCGATTGGGACAGCGACGCCTACCTGACGGTTTCAGGCCAGAACTCCAACAATTCGGTCCGGGTGACCGACGAGTTTCTGCGCGCGGTCGAGGCCGAGGGCAACTGGAAGCTGATCCGCCGCACCGACGGCAAGGTGGCCGGCACCGTCCGGGCCAACGAATTGTGGGAGAAGATCGCCCACGCCGCCTGGGCCTGCGCCGACCCGGGCGTGCAGTACGACACCACCATCAACGATTGGCACACCTGCCCGGCCGGCGGTCGCATCAACGCGTCCAATCCGTGCTCGGAATACATGTTCCTCGACGACACGGCGTGCAATCTGGCGTCGATGAACCTGATGCAGTTCCAGCGCGTCGACGGCTCGTTCGACGTGCCGGCCTACGAGCACGCCACCCGACTGTGGACCGTCACCCTCGAGATCGCGGTGCTGATGGCGCAATTCCCGTCGAAGGAGATCGCCAGGCTGTCCTATGACTACCGGACACTCGGTCTCGGCTACGCCAACATCGGCGGCTTGCTGATGGCGATGGGCCTGCCCTACGACAGCCCGGCCGGCCGCTCGATGTGCGGCGCGCTGACCGCGATCATGACCGGCGTCGCCTACGCCACCTCCGCCGAGATGGCCGGCGAGCTCGGCGCCTTCCCGCGCCACGCCGAGAACGCGCCGGCGATGCTGCGGGTGATCCGCAACCACCGACGCGCCGCCTACGGCGAGTCCGCCGGCTATGAGAGCCTGTCGATCACCCCGGTCCCGCTGGACGCCGGCAACTGCCCGGACCAGGAACTGGTCGTCGCGGCCCGCCGTGCGTGGGACATGGCGCTGGAACTCGGCGAGCGGCACGGTTACCGCAACGCTCAGGCGACGGTGATCGCACCGACCGGCACCATCGGCCTGGTCATGGATTGCGACACCACCGGCATCGAGCCCGATTTCGCCATCGTGAAGTTCAAGAAGCTGGCCGGCGGCGGCTACTTCAAAATCATCAACCGGGTGGTGCCGCAGGCGCTGCGCACGCTGGGCTACGGCGAGGCCGAGATCGAGGCGATCGTGCGCTACGCGGTCGGCCACGGCACCCTGAAGGGCTCGCCGGCGATCGGCCACGACGCCCTGCTCGCCAAGGGGTTCGGCCCGGCCGAGATCCAAAAGCTCGAGGAGGCGGCGGCGTCGGCCTTCGATATCAAGTTCGCGTTCAACAAGTGGACCCTGGGCGAGGCGTTCTGCCACGACACCCTCGGCCTCTCCGACGCGCAGCTCGGCGATCCGTCGTTCGACCTGCTGGCGGCGATCGGTTTCTCGCGGGCCGAAGTCGAGGCGGCCAACACCTATGTCTGCGGCGCGATGACGCTGGAGGGCGCGCCACGCCTGAAGGTCGAGCACCTGCCGGTGTTCGATTGCGCCAACGCCTGCGGCCGGATCGGCAAGCGCTACCTGTCGGCGGAGTCGCACATCCGGATGATGGCAGCCGCCCAGCCGTTCATCTCCGGCGCGATCTCCAAGACCATCAACATGCCGAACAGCGCCACCGTCGAGGACTGCAAGGACGCCTACATCCTGTCGTGGCGCCTCGGCATCAAGGCGAACGCGCTGTACCGCGACGGCTCCAAGCTGAGCCAGCCGCTGTCGTCCTCGACCTTCGACTTCGCCGACGAGGAGGAGGCCGAGGAGTTCGCCGCCCAGCCGGCGGCGGTCAAGGCGCCGGTGGTTGCCGAGCGAATCGTGCAGCGGGTGATCGAGAAGGTGGTGCGCGCCGCCGAGCGCGAGCGCCTGCCCCAGCGTCGCAAGGGCTACACCCAGAAGGCGGTGGTCGGCGGCCACAAGGTCTACCTCCGCACCGGCGAATACCAGGACGGCCGGCTCGGCGAGATCTTCATCGACATGCACAAGGAGGGCGCGGCCTTCCGGTCGTTGATGAACAACTTCGCGATCGCCGTCTCCATCGGCCTACAGTACGGGGTGCCGCTGGAGGACTACGTCAACGCGTTCATCTTCCAGCGCTTCGAGCCCTCCGGCATGGTCCAGGGCAACGACGCGATCAAGATGGCGACCTCGGTCATCGACTACATCTTCCGAGAGCTCGCCATCTCCTACCTGGACCGTGACGACCTCGCGCACGTTCGCAAGGAGGACCTGGCTCCCGATACCGTCGGCGATGGCGCCGAGGAGCAGAGCATCGCCGCCGCCAACGCAGCCCTGCTGGACAGGGTCGGTCAGGCCGCCAGCCGCGGCTTCGCGCGCACCGACGTCCGGTCCAGCTTGGTGGTCCTGCACGGCGGCGTCGCCACCGGCACCGACGGGCACGGCCATGGCCACGCCCATGGACCGTCCGGCCGGGCCAATGGCACCGGGGGCATGACACTGCAGACATCCTCGGCCTCGACCCTGCACGACGGCGGCGTGGCGGTCGCCGAGCGCTCCACCACCACGGTAGCGTTTTCCGAGAAGGTCATGAGCACAGTGGATGCCAAGCTCGCCAAGATCCGCGAGGCCCGCATCAAGGGGTATGAGGGCGAGTCGTGCGGAGAGTGCGGCAACTTCACGCTGGTCCGCAACGGCACCTGCCTGAAGTGCGACACCTGCGGCGGCACCAGCGGCTGCAGCTGATCGGCGATCGCCTCGACGGTATCGCGAAGCTGTGAATCGGACGGGGCCGGCGCTTTGTGCCGGCCCCGTTTGGTTTTGAGGTCCCGGACCGGTCGACGATCCGCTGTCGTGGATCGTGCGGGTTGATCAGCCGGGGGGCGCCTGAACGGTCAGTTCTGCGGGCGCTGACGGGTGCGCCGCTCATCCTCGTCGGCGCCGAGCCCCATGGTCGGCGTGTTGCCCGCTCTGGCGGGATTCTGCCGCTCGCGATCGGATTGCGGGCTGACGTTGCCGCTCGTAACGCCACGCTGGCCCGCCATGGCACCTCGGTCGGCCTCGCCCCTGGGGGCGCTGACCGGATTCTGAGCCTCGCGCCGGGTGTGAGGATTGAGTTCGCCGCTCCCGGTGCCCCGGGCGCTGTCGCTGCGGGTGTCTTCGCGCTTCGGCGCGCTGACGGGATTCTGCGCTTCTCGCGCCGTGTGGGGGTAGCTGTCGGCGCTTCGATCCACGCTTTGCGCCACCGCCGCCGCCGGAACTCCCGCAAGCGCGCAAGTGATAATCATCGGAGCGGCATAACGCCGGACGATGTTGTGTGTACTCATGATAAAACTCCAGACTCAACTGCAGGACGAAAGCTTTATCCAGGCCTTCGATCCGCCCCCGAGTTCACTAAACACGCGCAGACGCCTGGATGTTCCGAGACAGTTGGCCGGCGCCTTGCATATTTCCCATCGGATCGCCTTGCCGATAGCAGGTGTTCGGTCGGAAGCAGGTGTTCGGTCGGAAACTTTGGCACTTGAATTATTGATCCGTTGAGACATCCGGACGATCTCCATATTGCATATGGAACAATTTTAGTTGTCCATGACGACAGATCAGCGCAGTATAGAGACATGGACGAGGGGCGAATCGACGTCGTCACCCAGGAGCTTGGCAGGCGGATTCGCGCCGCGCGCAACGCCGCCGCGTTAACCCTGTCCGACCTGGCTGGGCGGGCGGATCTGTCGGAAGGTTTCCTGTCCCGGCTGGAGCGGGGCCAGGCCTCGGCGTCGATCGCCAACATGATCCGGATCGCCGACGCGCTCGGGCTCGGGCTTCATGACCTGTTCGCTGATCGGACCGCCCAAGAGAGGACCGCGGTGACGGTCCACCGCGGCAGCCGGGCCGAGTTCTCAGAGGTCGCCGGGACAGGGTATCGCTGGCGGCCGCTGGCAGGCGGCGCGCCGCTCGATCGGCTCGAGGTGTTCCATCTCGTGTTCCCGCTGCGGGAAGCCATGGAGACCCTGGTCTCGCACCCGGGGCAGGAGCACTGTTTCGTGCTGAGCGGCGAGATCCTGTTCCATGTCGGCGGTCACCGCCATCGGCTCGGCGCCGGGGACGGCATCCTGATCGACTCCGCGTTGCCGCACCGTGCCGAGAACGTCGGCGGCCAGGAAGCCCACGTCCTGATGACCGTCTCTGCTCCATCGGACGGCGCCGAGCCGCTGGAATGGTGGCGGCTGCCTGCCGCATCCGGCCAACACGACAGCAAGGAGGAAACGCCATGACACAGGAAACCGCGTCGCTGCGCGAGGCATCGCGCAAGGACCACTTGCCTTATGAGGTCAGGCACGTCGACGACATGGAGTGGGAGACGATCCGCTGGCCCGGCGAGACCGGGAAGATGCTGTTCCATCCCCGGCCCGAGCGACCGACCGAACCGAACGCCGGCATCCTGCGTCTCGACCCCGGCGCGTATCATCCCGAGCACTATCACGGTTTCGCCCAAATCTGGTATGTGCTGAAGGGAGAATTCACGATCAACGGCGCGCTGATCACGCCGGGAAGCATGCTCTTCCATCCGGACCCGCATTTCGAGGGCGAGTTCCGCACTGAGACCGGCGGCGAGATCCTGATCGTGCAATATCCTGGCCCCACTACCGGCGAGCGTCCGATCTACGCCGACCGCTTCAACAAGGCGGCGCGCAAGGCCGTATCGGAAGAGCGGGTCGACCTCTGACCGACCGACGGCCAGTCTGGAGTTGGACCGCCGGCGGCGGTGATCATGCCTCCTGCGAACAGTGGGCCCGGTCGGCGGATCGGGCCCGCCGCCGGATCGACTGGAAAATACCTAGCACGTTTTCTAAAATATAAGGCAATTAAACCTCACTCGGCCTGCCTATCTGGCAAGTTACGTTATTATTTTATTAATGCTATGTTGCAACTCTGGAAGGCGGAGGGACACCGCATGTTTGGACGGTCCGACAAGAACGACGAAAAAGCCGAGGCCGAAGCCCGCAGACTTGAGGCGATGAAGACCTCGATAGAGGCCGCTCTCGCCCACATTAAGTCGCACGCCGAGGCCGGCAACACCGAC
>CAYNFA010000205.1:0-6857 GCA_964396345.1 uncultured Thalassobaculum sp. | reverse complement strand
TTCGGCCGCGGCCTCGAGCGGAGCGGCGCTGCACGTCGGCGGCGGACAGCCGCTGTTTGTCGGGTCAGACGGCGGCAACGCCCAATCCGGCAACCAGTCTGGCGGCAACGGCGGCGACGGCCAGGCTGGTGGCCAGCAGAATGGCGGCCAAAACGGCGGACAGAGCGGCGGACAGCAGAACGGTGGCCAGACAGCGGCCGGCGGCGGCTTCGCCTTCGGGGCCGCGACGATCGGCCAGCGCGGTTTTGGCGGCGACGCCGCCCGCGCCCAGTTCCAGGAAATTCTCGCGACCCGCACGGCACGCCCGCCGCTGCAGGGATCGGGCAGCGTCGGCGCGTCTACGGGCAGCGCCACCGGATCGCTCGCGAGCACAGCGTTCACGGCCGGGCCAGGCGGACCCCAGAGCACTCTACCAACCGCCATGGCCTCACGGGCGGAGGCGACCGCCCAGGGTCGACCCGGTGCCGCTTCGGGCACCGCGGTCGACCAGGTCGCCGTGAAACTTGCCGGCACCGCCGCGGGCGGCGGCGACCGCGTCACCATCCGCCTCAATCCCGAGGAACTCGGCAAGGTCGATGTGAAGCTCGAACTCGGCCGCGACGGGCTGGTCCGCGCGACCATCAGCGCCGAAAAGCCCGAGACGCTTGACATGCTTCAGCGCGACTCGCGCGCCCTGGAAAAGGCGCTGCAGGAGGCCGGGCTGAAGACCGACCAGGGTTCCTTGTCCTTCGATCTGCGCGGCGGCAACGGCCAGCCGCAGGGCAACGGGGACCGTGAGCCGGCACTGGCCGGATCGTCGACCCCGGTCGACGACCATCCAGACAATGGTGACACCGACACCGCCCTCGCGGGCGAACCCGGCGGACAACGCTCCGACGGCAGCTACGACCTAGTGGCCTGAGGAGGCGAGTCATGAACACCCTTGATGCTGTCGGCGCGGCCGGCACGAAATCGTCCGGCTCGCTCAGCAAGCTGAACAGCGATTTCGACATGTTCCTGACCCTGCTGACCACGCAACTCCGGAACCAGGATCCGCTCGATCCGATGGACAACGCCGAGATGACGAACCAGCTCGTGCAGTTCGCCAACGTCGAGCAGCAGATCGCCCAGAACACCAACCTCGAGCAGATGATCATGCTGCTCAATTCCCAGTCGGCGGCATCGGCGGTCAGCTACATCGGCAAGGACATCCAGTTCACCGACAGCACGACCATCTACTCGGGCTCGCCGATCACCTTCGGCTACACGCCGGAGAAGAGCGCCGACACGCTGAAGATCAATGTGCTCGACGCCGACAGCAAGGTTATTCGGACCATGGAAGGCGAGAAGTCGGCGCAGCGCCACTCGATAGTCTGGGACGGCCTCGACGACCTTGGGAACCCGGCGGCGGCGGGCCAATACACCTTCCGGGTCGACGCCATGGACAAGAGCAAGAACTCGATCCAGGCGGAAACCGACATCACCGGCCGGGTCAGCGGCGCGGCATCGGACGCCACCGGCAACTTCGTGCTGGTCGGCGATCTCGCGATCGAGGTCACCAAGATCGTCGCGGTCAGGGAACCCGCCGCGTCGTCATAACGCGACCGGCACGGATACGGCAAAAAGCTACCAAGCAACCCTCTCAGTCACCCGTCGGAATCGGGTGCACAACCTGGGGTAACAAAAATGAGCATCTACGGCGGTATGTTCTCGGGTGTGTCGGCGCTGGCCGCGCAGTCAACGAACTTCGGAATTATCTCGGACAACATCGCCAACGTTAACACCGTTGGCTACAAGGCGACCCGCGGCCGGTTCGAGACGCTGGTGACGGAATCGATCAGTACCAAGCGCTACTCGCCGGGCGGCGTGATCGCCAAGCCGTTCATCGACCCGCAAGCACAGGGCCTGATCCAGGGCACCACGTCGACGACCGACGTCTCGATGATCGGCAACGGCTTCTTCGTCGTGAACGAGGCGGCGGAGCCGGGCGTCAACGACCGCTACCTGTTCACCCGCGCCGGCTCGTTCGTGCCGGACGAGGACGGCCACCTGGCCAACACCGCCGGCTACTTCCTGCAGGGCTGGGCGACCGACCAGAACGGCAACATCCTGAACGCCAACACCCAGGACCTGCTCACCAGCCTGGAGACGGTGAACCTGGCGGGCTTCACCTCGACCGCCAACGAGACTCAGAACCTCACGCTGTCGGCCAACCTGCCGGCCGCCGCGTCGACCGGCGCGGTCGAGACCACCAACCTGACGATCTTCGACTCGCTCGGCGTCGACCATCTGCTGACCGTCAACTGGACCAAGTCGGCGGTGAACAACACCTGGACCTACACGATCGACGGCACCACCACCGCCGACATCCTCGGCGGCGCCAACACCATCCTGTTCAACGGCGACGGCACGCTGGAATCGGTCGATGGTTCCGTTGGCGGCACCGGCAACACCGGCTCTACGGCAGTGGCGATCTCCATCGGCATCTTCAACACCGGCGCCAACGCCTCGAACATCACCATCAACTGGGGGAATTTCGACCAAACCACCGGCCTCAGCCAGTTCGCCGACGACTACAGCGCGTCCCTGCTGAACCAGGACGGCTCCGGGCCCTCTGCCCTGACCGGCGTCGACATCGACGACCAGGGCTTCGTAACCGCGCTGTTTGCCAACGGCGAAACCAGGCCAATCTACAAGCTGGCGGTCGCCACGGTGCCGGCGCCGAACGACCTCAACAGCGAGAATGGCAACGCCTACTCGCTGTCATCGAGATCGGGCGACCTGGTGCTGACCGAGGCGGGCCTGCAGGGCGTCGGTCTGATCGAGGCGCAGGCGCTTGAGCAATCGACCGTGGACTTGTCCGAAGAGTTCACCGACATGATCATCACCCAGCGCGCCTACTCGGCGGCCACTAAGCTCATCACAACCGGTGACGAGCTACTGGAGGAAATCATCCGCGTCAAGCGCTGACGCCTCATCACCCGATCGATACCGCGCGAACTGCCCCGGCCAGTGGCCGGGGTATTTTTTTCGTGCGTGGCCGAAACGAGTTCGACCGGGACAGGCTGCTCATTAGGCGTTTGTTAAGAGGGTCCAGGCACTCTGACCTGGAACTTCAAACAACACCCGACGGTCATGAGCGGACAGGCCGCCATCCAGACCCAAGATTCCCGGCCGACCAGCGTGACTGGCCCCAACGGAACACCGATCGGCATCGAGGATCTTCCGGCGCCGGACACCACCCGATGGGTGATGCGCCGAAAGGCCGAAGTCGTGTCCGCTGTTCGCGGCGGGCTGCTGACCGCGGAGGAGGCGTGCGAGCGCTGGAACCTTTCGGTCGAGGAACTGGAGTCATGGCATCGCCTGATCGACCGGTACGGCGTCAGGGGGCTGCGGGCGACCCGCCTGCAGCAGTACCGCGGAGTCCGCCGCTCCGGCCAGACTGGCCCCCAATAATCGCCCTATCCCTGGCCTTCCGAACGCAGGTGTTCGGCGACGATGTCCGCGATCCGCCGCATCGTCCGCTCCCAGGGATGAGCGATTCGTTTGCCGACCGGCACGGTCGACGGGAACCACGGATCCCGACCAGCAATCGGATAGCCGTCGGCGATCGGCCGGCCGCAGAACTCCACCGCCGGCACCCCCACCCCGCCAGCGATTGTGGCGACCGAGGTGTTGGCGCTGACCACGAAGTCGAGCGCCGCCGTCAACGCCGCCGACCCGTCGAGGTCGTCGAACAAATCAAGATCCTCGACGCCGTGAACGGTCACGCCGAAGCGCTCGCCGATCTCGGCGAGTTCAGCAGCGCAATCGTCGTACTGGAGGTTGATGAAGCTCACTCCGCGCAACCGCAGGATCGGCTCGAGATCCGCTACCGAAGCGTAGAACTGGCTCCGCAGGCGGCCTCGGGAGACGCTGCGCCACGAGATCCCGACCTTCGGCTCGGGTCCGATAGCGGCCATGCGTTGCCGGAACTCCGCCACTCGCGGGGGATCCGGCGTCAGCAGGACACGGTCGCGTGGGAACCGGCCGACGTCCATGCGCAGGTGCCGGCCGAGGCTTCCGGTCGGCATGGCGATGTCGAACCGCTCGACGCCGATGTCGGCGTCTCGGAACGGCGCCGGCACCACCCGCACCGACGGGAACGAGCGTTGCAGCAGTGCCGACAGCTTTGGCGAAGCTTCCAGGGTGATGTCGCCGCCCCGCGCCACCACGTCCGGAACCATCGTTGCGAAACGGATCTCGTCACCGATTCCCTGCTCGCGGTAGAGGAAGATCCGCTTGCCGTCCAGACGCTCTGGAAGCTCCTGCGAGACCGCAAGCAGATGCGAGGGCGCGCCGTAGCTGGCGGCGCGGAAACGCGATTCGTACCGCGGCCAACCCTCGGCCCATCGGCCCGTCCAGATCAGGTTGCCGCCGTAGTGGAAGTTGGCGATCGGCTCGTCCGGCGCCCTGGCCAACGCCTGACGGAAGTACCGGTCGGCGGTCGCGTACTCCCCGATCCGCGCCAGGACCGTCGCGTAGTTGACGGCGGCGTCCACCGACTCCGGGTTCAAGCGAAGCGCCTCCCGGAAGTGCGGGAGCGCCTCGTAGGAGCGGTCGACCATATTGAGGGCGCTGGCAAGGTTCTGGCGGATCGCGGCGTGCTTGGGAGCGAGGCGGACCGCCTGGTTGTGCGCGTCGACCGCTTCCTGCCAGCGGTCGAGATCCTGCAGTACGTTCCCGAGGTTCGACCAATAGGCGGCCGATCTGGGATTGCCTCGAATGGCGCGGCGGATGAGCTCGGCCGCGGTCTCCAACTGTCTGAGGCCGCGCGCCACCAGTCCCATCCCGAGCAACGCGTCCGGATGCTCGATGTTTTCGTCCAGGACCTGACGGAAACCGGTCTTGGCCGTCGCCACGTCGCCACGGTCGAGGGCGGCCATGGCCGCCACGATGATCTGCGCGTGCCGGACCCCCCGGCTGTCGCCGGAAGCGACCCACGGGGTCCCGCCGTTGTTTGCCCGCGGCGGTCGCACGGGCTTTCCGCTCTTGCCGCGCATTCCCGCGCTCCTGCCGACAGCGGCAGGGTCAGTTCACCCGTAGCCGCAACGTTCAGTTCTAATTCATTGTTCTTTTTTATAGAAAGTGGTGATAACGTTGCTAGGAAAAAATTGCCGGGTGAGGCCTTTTCAAAGCTCCAATGATTTTGTATAAAATTTTATGCTTTTAGGGGAACGGCTGATGCTGCCTGGCAGCCGGCCTCGCGGGGAGTAATGGACCATGAATCCCTTCGCAGACCTGATCCGGAACCTTGGACCGGTGCGTCTTGCCGCCCTGGTCGGAACCGGCATCGCTGTGATTGGCTTTTTCATATTCCTGGTGTCGCGGCTGTCGACCGGCAGCATGTCGCTGCTTTACGCCGACCTCGATCCCTCGGACGCCGGCCAGATCGTGCGCGAACTGGAGACCAGGGAGATTCCCTACCAGTTGAAGGCTAACGGCACCCAGGTGTTCGTGCCCGGGGAAGACGTGCTGCGGCTGCGTGTTACGCTGGCCGAACAGGGCCTGCCGGGCGGCGGATCGGTCGGCTACGAGTTGTTCGATAAGAGCCAGGGTCTGGGCACCACCAGCTTCGTACAGAACGTCAACCTGGTGCGCGCGCTCGAGGGAGAGTTGAGCCGCACGATCAGTTCGATGCGCAACGTTCGCGGCGCCCGCGTTCATCTGGTTCTGCCGCGCCGCGAACTGTTCTCGCGCGAACGCCAAAACCCCAGCGCATCCGTCGTCCTGCAACTCACTGGCAATCTCAGCCTTGGCAAGGAGCAGGTGCTTGCCATTCAGCACCTGATCGCCGCAGCTGTCCCCGAGTTGAAGCCGGAGGGCGTGTCGATCATGAACGACCGCGGCGAGTTGCTTGCCCGTGGCTTCGGCGACGACGCCCAGAGTTCGCTTGCCCTCCTCAACGCCGAGGAAATGAAGATCGCTTACGAGAACCGGCTGCGACGCTCGGTCGAGGAAATGGTCGAGCGCACCGTCGGACTCGGCCGGGTCCGGGCCGAAGTCGCCGCCGAGCTCGACTATGGCCGGGTGGTGGAGAACTCCGAGCAGTACGATCCGGACACCCAGGTCGCCCGCTCGACCCAGACCATCGACGACCGCTCACAATCAAATGAGACCGCCCGCGACGACGCTGTCACGGTCGAGAACAACCTACCCGAGGCCGAGGCCGGGGGCGCCGGCGGAGCAACCTCGCAGACCTCAAACAACCGGACCGAAGAAACCGTCAACTTCGAAATCTCACGCACCGTGCGGCAGCGCACGCGGGAATCCGGTGAGATCCAGCGCCTGTCGGTCGCCGTCCTGGTGGACGGCACCTACACCCGCAACGACAACGGCGAGCGTGTCTACGTCCCGCGGACCCCCGAGCAGCTCGAACAGATCGAGACGCTGGTCAGGTCGGCGATCGGCTTCCGCGCCGACCGCGGCGACTCCGTGGAAGTCGTCAACATGGAGTTTGTCAGGCTCGAACCAACCGAGGTCGACGACGGGGCGTTCCTGTTCGGGATCTCCAAGGAGGAGTTCCTGCAGCTTGCCGAGGTGCTCGTCCTGGCGGTTGTCGGTCTGCTGGTCATCCTGCTGGTGGTCCGCCCGGTACTGACCCGGCTGTTCGAGAGCATGCCGACCACCCTCGCACGCGGCGGCGGGCTGATCGGACAGGACGGCCAGCTTGCCCAGTTGGCGGGCCCGGGTGCCACCGCCGACATGGCCGAGCTGCTGGACGGCGAGGATGATGGCGAGGAGAGCCTTCTCGACCAGATGATCGACATCAACCAGGTCGAAGGCCGCGTTCGAGCCTCGTCCCTGCGCAAGATCGGCGAGATCGTGGACAAGCATCC
>CAYNFA010000204.1:0-6868 GCA_964396345.1 uncultured Thalassobaculum sp. | reverse complement strand
ATCCGCACAGCCGATCCCGGCAGCCTGCTGCACGTCCGCCTGGAGACCGGCCAGCTGTCGCACACCGACTGCCCGCTGCCGTTCGCCCGGCCGTGGGCGCTGGCCCAGACCGCCAGCTTCGCGCGGGCGGCGTAGCCGACGGGTTCCGTCGCTGCCGCGGCCCGGTTCGCCGTGCTAGGCTTTGCCGTCCTCCGCCGGCTGACGGCGGGCCCCCGGTGCCGTGTTCCTGAGAGGTTGCGACGATGGCGTACGAAAGCATGATCGCGGAATCCGTGACGATTCCCGGCCACAACCACGAGCCGATCTCGGCCTATCTGGCGCGGCCGATGGGACCCGGCCCGTTCCCCGGCGTGGTGCTGATCCACCACCTGCCGGGCTGGGGCGAATTCTACCGGGAGATGACCCGCAAGTTCGCCCATCACGGCTACGCCGCGATCAGCCATAACCTCTATCATCGGCTCGGCGAGGGGCACGCCGACGACGTCGCCGCCCGGGCCCGGGCCGAGGGCGGGGTGGCCGACGACCAGATGGTCGGCGACACCAATGGCGCGGTCGAGTGGCTGCGCCAGCAGCCCTATGTCGGCGCCAAGGTCGGGCTGATCGGCAGCTGTTCGGGCGGCCGACAGGCGTTCCTGTACGCCTGCCGGCGCGACAACATCGACGCCGTGGTCGAACTGTGGGGCGGGCGCGTCGTGCAGGCCGAGGACGACCGGCCGGCCAAGCAGCCGGTGCCGCCGATCGACCTGACCAAGGATCTGTGCTGCCCGCTGCTCGGGCTGTTCGGCAACGAGGACCGCGCGCCGAGTCCGGAGCAGGTCGACCAGCACGAGGCCGAACTGAAGGCGCATCGCAAGGATTACGAGTTCCACCGTTACGACGGCGCCGGCCACGGCTTCTTCTACCACCACCGGCCGATGTACCGGGTCGAGCAGGCCATGGACGGCTGGGCCAGGATCTTCGCGTTCTTCGGCAAGCGTCTGGCGGGGTAGTGGCGATGTGCACCTCGATCGTCGAGATCGTTCCCGCCGTCGGGGCCGGCCGTGGCGCCGACGGCTGGTTTGCGCTGTCGCACGCGGTGGTGTCCTACGACCATCCGAGCCACGCCCTTCTGAACGACGCCATCCTGATCGACTTCGTCAACCGGGGGCTCAACCCGGGCGACCGGGCGGCGGTCGAGCTGACGCTGGATTCCGCCAGAGCGCTGCACGAGGCCCTGGCTCGTGCGATCGCCGCCGCCGAGGCCGAGGAAGCCGAGACCCGGCCAGCTTCCGCCCGGGCGGCTTGAGCGCCGGACGCCGGGAAGGTCAGCGCAGCGGGAAGCCCATCGCCCGGACGATTTCGGCGAGCTTGTCGCGCCCGTTCAGCGACGCGATGTGCCCCAGCCGGTTGATCACGCGCTTCGTCCAGGTGTCCTGGGTCATCTCGTGGCGCCGCGAGAACGCCGCCATCCGGGCGTCGTAGGCCGCGCGCAGGCCCGGCTCGTCCGGGTTGCCGTAGACGCCCCGGTACAGCACGGCGGCTTGCGGAAGCCGTGGCTTGACCTCGCTCGCGGCTTCGGGTGCCGCGTAGCCGACGCACAGGCCGAACACCCCCATGGTCCCGTCCGGCAGGCCGAGAAGCTCCTTCACCGCCAGCGGATCGTTGCGCAGGGCGCCGATATAGACCGTTGACAGGCCAAGCGATTCCGCCGCCACGGTGGCGTTCTGAGCGGCCAGCGCGGCGTCGATCGCGGCAACCAGGAAGGTCTCCAGATACGCCGTCGCGACCAGGTCGGTGCTCTCCTCGGCGGCCAGGCGCTGGTTGCGGGAGATGTCGGCCAGCCAGACCAGGAACAGCGGGCACTGCTCGATGTGCTTCTGGTTGTTGGCGACCCGCGCCAGCACCGACTTGGCGGCGGGATCGGTCACCGCCACCACCGACCAGGTCTGCAGGTTGGAACTGGTGGCGGCGGACTGGGCGGCGGCGACCAGGGTCTCCAGCGTGCCCTCCGGCAGGACGTCGCCCCGGTAGCCGCGCACCGAGCGGTGCGACAGCAGCAGGTCGAGGTGCTGGTTCCAGGGGCCGGCTTCCGGCACCGCGTCGGCGCTGTAGCGCCGGGCGAGCGCCTGGGTCTTGGAGCACATGGTCGGCGCCTGGTCGTTCATCGGGTCATCCGGTCGGTGGTTGCGGTGCAGCATGATGGCGAAGTTGAGGCGGAATGCACGGCCCGGAGCCGGCACGACAGCCGTTCCCATTCGAGGATGAGACGGCGGCGTGGCCCGACGCGCACGGTCGTCTTAGTATCTTCCGACGAGGGGGCGCCGAACGGGTGAGGGCGGCATGACGGAGCGGAACTGGCGGATCAGCGGCGAGTACCTGGAAAGCTGCAACTGCGACTATCTGTGCCCGTGCATCTTCACCAACCCGCAGGAGGGTGCGACGCAGGACCACTGCACCGCCGCCCTGGTGTTCCGGATCGCCGAGGGGGGAAGCGACGGGCTGCGGCTGGACGGGCTCGGCTTCGCGCTGCTGCTGCGATCCGGCAAGGTGATGGCCGACGGCAACTGGGCGCTTGGCTGCGTCGTCGACGAGCGCGCCGACGCGGCGCAACGGGCGGCGCTGTCGGCGATCGTCAGCGGCGAGGCGGGCGGCACCCCGGGGATGATCCGCAAGGCGATGGTCGGTGATTTCCGGGGTGTGGAGTTCAAGGCGATGACGTTCGCCAGCGACGGGCTGACCCGATCGGTGACGATTGCCGACGTGCTGTCCTTCGAGATCGCTGCCGTCGTGTCGCGCAACGGCAGCGGTGAGCCGATCTGGCTCGACAACGTCTCGCACCCGGCCGGCCGGCGGCTGGCGCTGGCCCGCACCAGTCGCTACAGCGTGCAGGGCTTCGGCCTGGACCTGGAGATGATCGGCAAGGGCAACAACGGCCACTTCGCCCCGTTCGCCTGGAGCGCCTGAGTGTCGGCCGAGGGTACACTGCCGCGCCTGCTGTTGCGCGAGCGCGTCATCCTGCTGTTGGCGGTCGCCGGCGTCAGCGCCCTGGTCTGGCTGTACATCCTGCATCACGGGTATGGCATGGAAGCCATGGCCGGGATGGCGATGCCGGCGGCGGCCTGGTCGCCGGCGGCCTTCGCGCTGACCTTCGCCATGTGGGCGGCGATGATGGTCGGCATGATGCTGCCGACGGCGGCGCCGATGCTGCTGACCTTCGCCGCCCTGCACCGGGATCGCGCGGGCGCCGGCCGGGTCGGGCTGGTGACGCTGTTCGCGGCCGGCTACCTGCTGCTGTGGGGCGGCTTCTCGGCGGCCGCGACGGTGCTGCAATGGGCGCTGGACCGGCAGGGGCTGCTGTCGCCGGCGCTGACCCCGACCAGCGCGCTGGTCGGCGGCGGGCTGTTCCTGCTGGCCGGCGCCTACCAGTTCACCCCGTTGAAGCAGGCCTGCCTCAGGCATTGCCGGCCGCCCTTCAGCTTCCTGCTGAACCGCTGGCGGGACGGCCCCGGCGGGGCGCTGCGCATGGGGCTTGAGCACGGCGCCTACTGCCTCGGCTGCTGCTGGCCGCTGATGACGCTGCTGTTCGCGGTCGGCGTGATGAACCTGCTGTGGATGGCGGCGATCACGTTGCTGGTGTTCGCCGAGAAGCTGCTGCCCGGCGGCCCGTGGATCACGCGGGCCGCCGGCGCGGCGATGGCCGGGTACGGCGTCTGGCTGATCGCCCAGGCGTGATCGCCCTCGGGGTGGGGGCGTCCAGCGCCGGCCTCAGCCGGCGGGCGCGTCCCAGCGCGGCGCGAACGCCGGGTTCACCAGCCGCTGGTCCTTGCGCAGCCCGGCGATGGCGCGGCGGTCGTCGTCGTCCAGCGTCACCGTCCAGGCGTCGAGGTTGGCGCGCTGGCCGGCCGGGCGCTGCGACTTGGGGATCGCCGACACCCCGTCCTGGTCGAGCAGCCATTTCAGCGCCACCTGCGCCGGCGAGGCGCCGTGCTTGGCGCCGATCCGCGTCAGCACCGGGTCGTCGGCGACCCGGCCCTGCGCCACCGGGCAGTACGCCACCAGCGGCACCGAGCGGGGGCGGAGGTAATCCAGCAGGCCCGACTGGTCGAGATAGACGTGATACTCGACCTGGTTGCAGGCGATCGGCGCGCCGATCTCCTCGATCGCTTGGCGCAGCAGCGGCAAGGTGAAGTTGGCGACGCCGAGGGCGCGGATCAGGCCCTCCTCCTTCAGGCGCACCAGGGTCGTGAGGGCGGCGGCGAGGTCCATCCCCGGCGCCGGCCAGTGCACCAGGTAGAGGTCGACATGGTCGAGCTTCAGGCGCTCGAGGCTGGCGTCGAGGGCGCGCCGCAGCGCGTCGGGCGCGAGGTGGTCGTGCCAGGCCTTGGTGGTGACGTGGAGGTCGCCGCGCGCCACCCCCGATGCCGCGATCCCGGCGCCGACCGGCTCCTCGTTGCCGTACATCTCGGCGGTGTCGATGTGGCGGTAGCCCATGGCCAGCGCGCTCTCGACCGCGGTCTGTCCGTCGGGACCGGTCAGCTTGAAGGTGCCGAGGCCGAGCTTGGGGAGGGCGATGCCCTGGGTGGCGATGGTCTGCATGGCGGGTCCTGTCTTGAGACGTGACTGGATCGGTGGGGCAATTTGTAGCGTAGGTGCGGGTGGGGATTCGCCTCCCTCGATCGAGCGGTCAGACTGGTTGCCGCCATGGATCGATGACCTCGATTCCGCAGTCGATGAAATCCGCGACGTTGCGCGTCGCCACGGCCATGCCGTGGCACGCCGCGATCGCCGCGATCTGGCAGTCAGCTTCCAGGATCGGTCGTCCCACGGCGCGCCGCGCGGCAAAGATCTCGGCGTAGCTGCGCGCCGAGCGGCTGTCGAACGGCAGCAGCCGCCCCATGAAGTCGTGTTCGATCACGGCCTCGACGGCTGCCAGCAGCCGGTCCCGGCGACGGCCTTGCGGCAGCATGGCCACTCCGGCGCGCAACTCGGCCTCGCTGATGGCGCTGAGAAAGAGAGCTGTTGGATTCCGCCCATCGACCCAATCGAGGACGGCCGCCGTCGGCTCCGGCCGCATCAACTCCGAGACGACGTTGGTATCGAGGAGGATCAAGGCGCGCTCGGATCGATGCGGGGCGGTGTGCGCATCGGCCCGCGGGCAGGAAGTTCCAACTCGACGCCACCGATCTCCGCGAACCGGTTGTGGATCGCCCGGCCGAGGTTACGGGCGGAGGCGGGCTCCGCGACCGCGGTGCGGAGGATGTCGCGCGCTTCCTCCTCCATCGATCGTCCATGCTCGGCAGCCCGGACCCGCAGGCGTCGCTTCACCGCTTCGTCGAGGTTCCGGATGGTCAGGCTTGCCACGATCGATGCTCCAACGGTATCACAGTCATGTATGCAATGACTGCGTTGCAATCAAGTCATGGGCCTGCAGCGTTCCACCGACGGGGTTAACGGATCGAGACCGCCGGGCCTCGCTTCCCGCTACCCCTCGCGCACGAAATGCTCCGCCCCGACCTGCACCAGCCGAGTCTGCGGCGGCGTCCAGCCGAGCGGCCGGCTCGGGCTCTTGATCTCCTCGGTCATCAGGCCGGCGCGCACCCGGCGCTGGCTCGGGTCCGGCACCGGCACCGCGCCGATCAGGCGCTGGGTATAGGGGTGGCGCGGGGTGTCGAGCACCGCCGCGCGCGGGCCGATCTCGACGATCTCGCCGAGATACATGACGGCGACCCGGTGGCTGATGCGCTCGACCACGGCGATGTCGTGGCTGATGAACAGGTAGGCGAGACCGAGGTCGGCCTGCAGCTCCATCATCAGGTTGATGACCTGGGCCTTGATCGAGACGTCGAGGGCGGAGACCGACTCGTCGGCGACCAGCACGGCCGGCTGCAGGGCCAGCGAGCGGGCGATGCAGATGCGCTGGCGCTGGCCGCCGGAGAACTCGTGCGGGAAACGCACGGCGTGGTCGGGCTCGAGCCCGACCCGGGCCAGCAGTTCGGACACCCGGCGGTCGGCCTCGGCGCCCTCGGCGAGGCCGTGCACGACGATCGGCTCGCGGATCGCCGCCCCCACGGTCTTGCGCGGGTTCAGAGAGCCGTAGGGGTCCTGGAAGATCATCTGCAGGCGCCGGCGCACGCCGCGCATCGCCGAGCGGCCGAGGGTCATCAGCTCCTCGCCGTCGAGCCGGATCGAGCCGGCGGTCGGCTCGACCAGCCGCAGGATCGAGCGGCCGGTGGTCGACTTGCCGCAACCGCTCTCGCCGACCAGCGCCAGGGTCTCGCCGGCGCGCAGGCCGAACGACACGTTCTCGACCGCGTGAATGTTGCCGACATGGCGTCCGAACAGGCCGCCGCGCACGGCGAAGCGGGTGGTCAGGCCATCGACCTCCAGCACCGGCGCGCCGCGGCGGTCGGGCTCGTCCGGCACCTCGTCGCTGGAGCCGCCGAGGATGCCGAGTTCGCCCTCGCTGCGGCGCAGGTCGACGTTCGGGAACCGCCGCGGCATGTCGTGGCCGCGCAGCGAGCCGAGCTTCGGCACCGCCGTCAGCAGCTGGCGGGTGTAGGGGTGTTCGGGCGCGGCGAACAGCCGGCTCGCGGTCGCTTCCTCGACCTTCTCGCCGCGCCACATCACCACCACGCGGTCGGCAATCTCGGCGACCACGCCCATGTCGTGGGTGATGAACATCACCGACATGCCGATTTCGGCCTGCAGTTCGCGGATGAGCTCGAGGATCTGCGCCTGGATGGTGACGTCGAGGGCGGTGGTCGGCTCGTCGGCGATCAGCAGATTCGGCCGGCAGGCGAGGGCGATCGCGATCATCACGCGCTGGCGCATGCCGCCGGAGAAGGTGTGCGGGAACTCGGTGAACCGGCGCGCGGCGTCGGGGATGCGC
>CAYNFA010000203.1:4878-6881 GCA_964396345.1 uncultured Thalassobaculum sp. | reverse complement strand
CATCGAGTGGATCTGGTACGACCGTCCCCACTACCTGACACCGGACGATCCGGTCGGCGAGGAGGCGTTCTCGGTTATCCGCGACGCCATGGCGGCGAGCGGCACCGTGGGCATTTCCCGCCTCGTGCTGTACCGCCGCGAGCGTGCCGTCATGCTGGTGCCGCGCGGCCGGGGCATCGTTCTGTGGACCCTCCGCTACGGCGACGAGGTCCGCGACCCCGGCCCGTATTTCGGCGGGCTGAAGGGCGGCAAGGTCGACCCCAAGCTGATGGCGATGGTCACGACCCTGATCGAGGAGCGCTCCAAACCCTGGGATCCGGCCATGGTCGGGGATCCGGTGCAGGAGCGCCTGCTGGAAATCATCGCCGCCAAGCGCAAGGGCCGGAAGCCGACGAAGGCCAAGAAGGTGGCGGAGAAGCCCGGAAACGTCGTCAGCATCATGGACGCGCTGCGCCGAAGCATCGAGGCCGACGACGCCGGCAAGGGCAAGGGGCGGGGCCGCTAACGCCGGCGCCGCTTTGCCGGATCCGGCAGCGGGACCGCGGCGGGCCGGAACTCCCCCCACGGGTCGCGCTCCAGATTGGCAAGCCGCGCCGGGGTGTTCGCCACCGTGAAGTAGGCGGGTCCGATCGCGGCGCCCAATTCCTCCCAGGCGAGCGGCATCGAGACCGCCGCTCCCGGCCGGGCGCGGGTCGAGTAGGGGGCTACCACCGTCGCCCCGCGCCCGTTGCGCAGATAGTCGACCAGGATCTTGCCGCGGCGTTTCGACCTGGTCACCGTCGCGACGTAGCGGTCGGGGCTGTCGGCAGCCATGGCGTTGGCCATCGCCTTGCAGAACGCCTTGACCGCCGGCCACTCGGCCTGCGGCTGCAACGGCGCCACGACGTGCAGGCCCTTGCCGCCCGAGGTCTTCACGAAGCCCGCGACGCCCAGTCCGGCCAGGCGGTCGCGGATCTCGACGGCGCCGTTGACGACGGCCTCCCAGCCGACGCCGTCGCCGGGGTCGAGATCCATGATGATGATGTCGGGCTGCTCCAGGGCAGCGAGGGTCGACCCCCAGGGATGGACCTCCAGCACCCCGGCCTGCACCAGGGCGATCAAACCGTCGAGGTCGTCGATCGCCAGGATCGGGTCGCCGCCGGGATCCTTGGGGTCGCGGGCCAGACGGATGCTGCGGTTCAGGCCCTTCCAGGCGTGCTTCTGGAAGAAGCAGGCCTCGGCGATGCCGCCGGGGCAGCGCAGCAGCGACAGAGGCCGGCCGACCACGAAGGGCGCCATGCGACGCCACACCTCGGCGTAGTAGCCGGCGAGGCCCTCCTTGGTAACCCCGCTCTCCGGCCAGTACAGCCGGTCCGGGTGGGTCAGGCTGACCGAGGACGCGGGGCGATCGGGGGCGTTCCCCGCGGGTGCCTCGCGCACCACCTCCGCGGCGACCTTGTCTTCACGCAGGCCCCGGAACGCGGCGTGGCGAAGGCTTCTCTCCGCCGTCCAGCCATGGAACTCCACCTCGGCGACGAGTTCCGGCTTCACGTAGCGAACCTGTCGTGCCTGATCGGCGGTCAGGCGCTCCGCGAACGGGCTGGACGTCGACCGCAGCCTCTCCAGCCGCCTGAACAGATCCTCGGCGACCGCCGTGGTGAAGCCGGTCCCGACCCGCCCGGCGTGGATCAGGAGGCCATCCTCGTGGTAGCCGAGAACCAGCGAGCCGATCGCCTTGCGGGACACCGTTGAGGGCATATACCCGGCGACGACGAATTCCTGGCGCTCGGAGCACTTCGACTTCACCCAGTCCTTGCCGCGGCCGGATCGATAGGGTGCGTTCGCCACCTTGGAGATCACGCCCTCCAGGCTGAGGCGGCAGGCGTGCTGAAGGACGAGATCGCCGTCGCGCTCGAAATGGGCGCTGTAGCGAAGGACGGCCGGCGCGCCGGCGAGCAGTTGCTCCAGGGCCCGCTTGCGGGCGCGCAACGCCACGCCCGTCAGGTCGTAACCATCGAGATGCA
>CAYNFA010000203.1:0-4868 GCA_964396345.1 uncultured Thalassobaculum sp. | reverse complement strand
GAAGGTCGAAGGCGTAGTAGACGAACCCGTCCCTGCGGCCCTCGCTCAGCGCCGCCTGCAGGGCCGGGAAGTCCGACGCGCCGCTGGCGTTCTCGACCACGAGTTCGCCGTCGAGCAGCGCGGTGCCGACCGGCAGCGCCCGGCACGCCTCGGCAATCTCCTTGCCGAAGCGTGTCGTCCAGTCCAGGCCGCTGCGGGTAAGCAGCTTGACCCGGCCGGCGTCGACGCGGGCCTGCAGGCGGTAGCCGTCGAACTTGATCTCGTGGATCCAGCGCGCCCCGGTCGGCACCTTGGCACCCAGGGTCGCCAGCGCCGGCTCGACGAAGCCGGCCAGCGGGGCCTTCCGGGCGCCCTTCATCCCGGCCGCGTCCGGTATCCCTGGGTTCTCCGGGGCCGGGCGGCGTGGGTCCGGGGTTTGCGGACTTGGCTTCGACGCGCGCGCGGTCCGCTTCCGAACCGGCTTTGCGGTCTTCGGCTCGATCTTGCCGGTGCGCGAGGACCAGCCAGGATCTTCGCCGGCCACCTCCTCGACGACCCGCCCCGTCTTCACCGATTCCGGCCGCTCCACGAGGATGTCGGGAGCGTCCGAGGCGCGCGCTGCCTCGTCCTCGCCCTTGATCAGCAACCAATTCTCGGTCTTCTCGCGGGGCCTGCCGCGCATCCGGACCAGGTGCCATCGGCCGCCCAGCTTCTCGCCGTGAAGCTCGAATTCCAGGTGACCCTTGGCAAGCGATCTTTGCGGATCGCCGATCGCGCTCCAGCGCCCTCGGTCCCATACGATGACGGTGCCGCCGCCGTACTCGCCTTTCGGGATTGTGCCCTCGAAGTCGCCGTAGTCGAGCGGGTGGTCCTCGACGTGGACCGACAGCCGCCTCTCGCCCGCCACCAGGCTCGGCCCCCGGGTGACGGCCCAGCTCATCAGCACGCCGTCCATCTCCAGGCGCAGGTCGTAGTGCAGGCGGCGGGCGTCGTGCTTCTGGATCACGAAGCTGTCGCCGGCGATCGTGGCGGCCTTCCGCCCGCGGCGCGGCGTGCCGCTGGGTTCAGGCGTCGCCTTGAAGTCGCGCTTCCGACGGTAGGTGTCGAGCGCCACGATCAGCCGGCCTTGCGCCGCGGCGTGGCGGGGGCCGCCTTGCGCCCTTTCAATGTGCCGGCCTTGCCCGTCGCCGGCGCCGTGGACGACGAGGACGCGGATTTCGAACCCGAGCTTGCCTTCGCGCGTCCTCCGGGAGCCGCGGCACCGGCGCTCCGCCTGAGCGCCTCCATCAGGTCGACGACCTTGCCTTCGGCGCGCGGCCTGGGCGCTTCGATCAGCCGGCCGTCCATTTTGGCGCGAACCATCTCCGCGAGCGCCGCCTCGTAGCGGTCCTCGAAGGCGCGGGGGGCGAAGTGGCCGCTCTTGGTTTCGATGATGTGCCGGGCGAGGTCGAGCATCTCGCCCTTGATCGACACCTCCGGGATGCCGCCGAAGGCCTCGCTGGCGAATCGCACCTCGTAGTCGAAGTTCAGGGTGTTTGCGATCATGCCGTCATGGTGGGCTCGGATCAGCACCGTGCGCACCCGCCGGAACAGGACCGTGCGGGCGAGGGCGGCGACGCTGTTCTTGCGCATCCCGTCCCGCAGCAGGGCGAACGCTTCCTCCGCGATCGAGCCGGTGGGAGCGAGATAGTAGGGCTTGTCGAAGTACGCGTCGTCGATCTCAGAGCAGGGGATGAACGCCTCGATCGCCAGCGTCTTGTCGCTCTCGGGGACCGCGGCGGCGATCTCGGCGGGTTCGAGCACGACGTACTCGTCCTGGGCGATCTCGTACCCCTTAACCTGATCCTCGGTGGGCACCGGCTTGCCGGTACCCTGGTCGACGAACTGGCGCCGCACCCGGTTTCCGGTTTGTCGGTTCAGGGTGTGGAAGGCGATCCGCTCCGAGGTCGAGGCCGCGGTGTGGAGCGACACCCCGCAGGTGAGTTCCCCGACCTTGATGAAGCCCTTCCAATTGGCTCGAGGTGCCACCGCCGGCACTCCTGTTTCCACGTCCCCAGGCCCAGTCAACGTGCACCGGGCGATCGCGTTCCCGCACCACCGGTGCCGACGGTCCGGCGGTCCGGCGGCTGGCGCGCACGCCAGCCGTACGGGTTAACGGAGTGTTCAAGGTTGATGGGCGATGATGACCTTTACGATCGATCAAGGAGGGCCAGGTGTCAGTATCGGCCGAAGAACTCGTTGCCAAGGCGACCACGTCGTTGAACCCGCTGGAGGTGCCCGAGATCCTCCACGCCAGCGTCGAGAAGCACCAGAAGAACCTGCTCGGCCTGGCCGCGGCCCTGATCGTCGGCGGGTACGACTGGGAAACCGTCGAGACTGGCCTGGACGCCATGTTCGGGTCGTTCCGGAGCGAGGTCACCAGGGTCGTGTTCGCGCTGAATGAGGGCCGAGATGCGCGATGACGAGGAGGGGCGGATCCTGGCGCTGCATCGCCTCGAGGTGCTCGACACGCCACCCGAGGCCCCGTTCGAGAACATCGTCGACCTCGTAAAGAAGATCCTGGATGTTCCTATGGTGGCGGTATCGCTGGTCGACCGGGACCGCCAATGGTTCAAGGCGCGACGCGGCCTCGACGTCTGCGAGACCACCCGGGGCGTCTCATTCTGCTCTCACACCATTCAGAACTCCGCCACCCTGATCGTTAAGGACGCTCTGCAGGACGATCGGTTCGCCGGCAACCCGATGGTCTTGGGTGACCCTCGCATCCGCGCTTATGCGGGCGTGCCCTTGCGAAGCCCCGATGGCTACAACGTCGGCAGCCTTTGCGCGATCGACATCAGGCCCCGGACCTTTCCGGCCGCCGAGGTCGCGGTGCTGGAGAGCTTCGCGAAGCTGGTGATGGACGAACTGGAACTCCGGCAGATCGCCTCGACCGATTACCTGACCGGAGCGTTGTCGCGTCGTGCCTGGATGGACCAGGCCGAAGCGGAGGTGGAGCGCGCGCGGCGCTACGGGGGGGCGATGTCGGTGGCGATCCTGGACATCGACCGGTTCAAGTCGGTCAACGACACCCACGGTCATCCGGTCGGAGACCTCGTGATCCGAAGCATCGCCAGGACCTGCCGACAGTCGATCCGAGCCAGCGATGTCCTCGCTCGCCTCGGCGGCGAGGAGTTCGCGATCCTGATGCCCGAAACGGCGGCGCGGGATGCCTTCCGGCTGGCCGAGCGGGTGCGCGGCGAGATCGCCGACAACGCCATAGCCATCGGTTCCGGCGTGGCGCTGAGCGTCACGATCAGCATCGGGATTAGTCAGCTCGGCGAGGAGGGCATCGGGCTCCAGTCGGTTCTGGAGGCCGCCGATCGGGCGCTCTACGCCGCCAAGAACGGCGGCCGCAACCGCACCGCGCTGGCCGACGCTGCCGTCCCCGACCCAACCGATCTCAACGCTGCCGTCCTCGACGCTGCCGTCCTCGCTGTTGTTCGCTAGGTCGTCTGAGCTTGACGGCCGGGGTGCTGAGTTTCCATTGCGCAGCGAGTTCGTAGAATGGGCAGACCCCACCCGGCCAGGAGAAGCACCATGGTGCGCCTGCTCAGCGCGACCCCCAGCCCGTACGCCCGAAAGGTACGCATCGCGCTGGCGGAGAAGGGCCTTGCGTTCGAACTCGTGACCGAGGTGCCTTGGAACGCCGACACCACCACGCCGCTCTACAACCCGCTCGAGAAGTTGCCGGTGCTGATCCTCGAGGACGGCGAGACCGTCTGCGAGTCCCGCTTCATCCTGGAGTGGCTGGAGGTCAAGCATCCCGAACCGCCATTGCTTCCTGCCGACCCGGACGAGAGGCTGGCGGCGCGGCGGCTGGAGGTTCTGGTCGACGGCATGCTGGATGCCTTCCTGCTGAATTTCTGGGAGCGCCGGCGCCCCGAGGCGTGCCGGAGCGCGCCGTGGATGGCCCGCCAGATGCGCAAGATCGAGGGCGGCATGGGCGAACTCGACCGCCTGGTGCCCGCCACCGGGTTCTGCGTCGGCAACCGGTTCGGGTTGGGCGACATCGTCGTCGGCACGGTCCTCGGCTACCTGCAGGTGCGGTTTCCCGAGTACCACTGGCGCGAGGCTTATCCGAAGCTGGCCGGGGTGCTTGAGCGGCTGTCGGAGCGTGACTCGTTCCGGACGACCGTGCCGGTGCCCCAACAGCTCGAGGCGGCCTCGATATGACCAGCGTTACGCCTCCGGCGGGCTTTCTCGCCGAGGTCTCGGAGGCTGAGGCCGACCCCACGATCGCCGGAATCTACGAGGAGATCCGCCATTGGAGCGGCGTGCCGATGGTCGCGCTGATCTTCCGCCATCTCGCCACCCACGACGGCGTGCTGCCGGAAGCGTGGCAGGCGGTCCGGCCGCTGTTCCAATCGGGGACGATCCAGGACACGGCTTGGCGGATCGCCGCAGATCGGGCGTCCGGTAGCCTGATGCCGTCGATCGGCGCCGCAGCCCGTTTGGCGATCGGCCTCGACGCAGTTGGACTGAGACGGGTGCGGGCGACGCTGCGGGCCTACAACCGCGCCAACCCGGTCAACTTGTTGACCATGCTCTGCCTCGAGGCGCGGTTGCGGCTCGCCGGCGAGGGGCCGGTTCAGGCGCTGGCAGCGTCAGACGACAGCGTTGCCTGGACGCCGCCAGCACCGATCGCCGAGCCGCTGCCGGGAATGACCCACCCCGCCGACATGTCGGCGACCGTCCGCGATCTCCTCGCCGGCTTGGTTAGCCCCGGTCCGTTACAGCGGGATTTCGCGGTCCCTAGCCTCTACCGTCACCTCACCGAGTGGCCGGCTTTGCTGGCCGTGATCAACGTCACGCTAAGCCCCGGCTTTCGGGACGGCAGTATGACGGCG
>CAYNFA010000202.1:740-6885 GCA_964396345.1 uncultured Thalassobaculum sp. | reverse complement strand
CCGCGGCTATCCGGGGCCTACGGCGCGACGGTGGGTTGCCGATGGTGGCGCCGACTAAGCGGCGGCTGGCTCCCGGCTCGCGCTGCGCTTGGCCGGGATGACGACAGGGTGGGGCGGTGCGCGCTCATTGCATGGACCCTCCGAACACTGTCGTCATCCGGGACGACCGCGCGCCAGCGCGGGCGATCCGGGACCGCCGCTCCGTCGCTGCCGGCTAGCGCTTCGCTTGTGCGGGATGACGACAGACGTACGGGCCGCGGCTGTGGGAACGTTCTCGGGGTGACCTGCTTCATTTTGCCGATGTCATGGCTATGTCATACTCTCTGTCGGATGTATGGTCCGGCCATCCTTCTTGAGGTACCCATTCACCGATCATGAGCGATGCCGTCCAGTTCCTGCGTGCCTGGATCACCGATCCCCGGCGCGTAGCGTCGATCACTCCCTCGAGCAACGCGCTGGCCGCGCTGATCACGTCCGAGATCACGCCCGAGACGACGCCGGTGGTCGAACTCGGCCCCGGGACCGGGGTGTTCACCCGGGCCCTGCTCGCGCGCGGGGTGCCGGCCGATCGGCTGGCCCTGGTTGAGCGCGGTGCCGATTTCGCGGCTATGCTGGGCGAACGCTTTCCAGGTGTCCGGGTGCTCGCGATGGATGCCACCGACCTCGGCCGGGTCGAATTGTTCGGCGGCGAGCCGGTCAAGGCGGTGATCAGCGGGCTGCCGTTCCTGTCGATGCCGGCGCGCCAGATCATGGGCGTGCTGGACGGCGCGTTTGCCCATCTCAGCCCGGACGGGGCGTTCTATCAGTTCACTTACGGAGCCCGGTGCCCGGTGCCCCGGTTGATCCTGGAACGTCTCGGATTGAAGGCGTTCCGGATCGGGCGGACATTCTCGAATTTCCCGCCGGCCGCGGTCTACCGGATCCGCCGCCGGCCGATGCGGCGACTTTACGCCGTTGGGTCGGAGTCTCAGCCGCGTCCGTAGGCGTCGTCGTAGCGTTCGATATCGTCCTCGCCGAGATAGTCCCCCGACTGCACCTCGACGATCGCCACCGGGGTGTCGGTGGGGTTCTCCAGGCGATGGACCCAGCCGAGCGGTATGTCGATCGAGCGGTTGCGGGTCAGGTCGACGGTCTCCAGGGCGTCCCGGCCCGGCCCCCGGGTGACCCTGGCTGTGCCCTCGATGACCACCCAGTGCTCGGCGCGGTGCCGGTGGCTCTGCAGCGACAGCCTGCCGCCGGGATGGACCCGGATCTGCTTCACCTGAAACCCGGGACCGCGGTCGAGGGTGCGGTATGAGCCCCAGGGCCGGTGCACCTCCTGATGGCCGTCGGCCTCGCCGCGACCCTCGGCGCGCAGGCGGTCCACCACGGCCTTCACGTCCTGGGCGCGGGCGGCGTCGGCTACCAGGACGGCGTCGGGCGTCGCCACGATCACCAGCCCGGATACTCCAAGCGTGGCGACCAGCGGGCCGGTGCTGCGCACCAGGCTGTCGCGGGTGTCGATGGCGAGCGTGTCGCCGATCAGGGCATTGCCGGCTGCGTCCCGCGCCGCCAGGGTGCGCAGCGCTGTGAACGAGCCGACGTCGCTCCACCCGGGATCGCAAGGCACCACCGCCGCCCGGTCGGTCTTCTCCATGACCGCGTAGTCGATCGAGATCGACGGGGCGTCGGCGAACGCGGTTGCGTCCAGCCGCTCGAAGTCGAGGTCGCGGGCGGCACCGCCGAGGGCGGCGCGGGCGGCGGCGTCGACGGCCGGGGCCAGCCGCGCGATCTCGCCGGCCAGGATATCGGCGCGGGCGAGGAAGTTGCCGGAGTTCCAGAGGTAGCGTCCGTCCGCGAGATACCCGGAGGCGGTGGCGGCGTCCGGCTTCTCGACGAACCGGTCGGCCGTGTGGACACCCGGTTCGCCCGACCGCTCGCGTCCGGCGAGCACGTAGCCGTATCCCGTCTCCGGCCGATCCGGGCGGATGCCGAAGGTCACGATCATGCCGGCTTCGGCGGCCGGGCGGGCGCGGTCGACGGCCTCGATGAACGCCTCCGGGTGCGTCATGGCGTGGTCAGCCGCCAGCAGCAGGAGCAGGGCGCCCGGATCGTCCGCCAGGATCCGGTGCGCCGCGACAGCGGCGGCCGGAGCCGAATTGCGGCCCTCGGGTTCCAGCAGGATGACGCGCGGGCGGATGCCGGCGGCCCGCAACTGCTCGGCGACCAGGAAGCGATGCTCGACGTTGGCGATCACCACCGGCTCCCCGAAGCGTCCGGGATCGGCCACGCGACGCGCCGTCGACTGCAGCATGGTCACCTCGCCGAGCAGATTGAGGAACTGCTTGGGATGCTGGGCCCGCGACAACGGCCACAGTCGGGTACCGGCGCCGCCGCACAGGATGACCGGGACGATCGTCGGGCGGGGTGCGGTCACGGCCGGACGCTCATCGGACCCTGGCGCAGGCGAAATTCCGCTCGACCATGCCGGAATCGGTGCGCTCGACGCACCGCCAAACCTCGCCCTGGCCGCGGAACACTGTCACCAGCGCCAGCCCGCCCTTGGGATCGGTCGCGGCCGCCGAGGAGACGACCTGGACCTGGCCGTCGCGCACCCCGCGCCACAGATCGTTGACCGTGACGTTGGGGGCGTAGACCCAGGCGGTGGCCGGGTTTGCCGACTTGACCTGCGCGGCCGCGTCGGGCGCGGCCAGCAGGGAGGCGGCGAGGGCCGCCAGCCATCCGAAATGTCGCGTCATCGATCCTCGTCCTCCCCGCCGTCCGAGATACCGGTCCCGTCGGCGGCAAGCAAGCGTCGCACCAACCCGTCGAGGTCGCCGCCCTCGTAAAGCCGGCCAATGATGCCCGCGGCGGCGGCGGCCTGAAGGTCGCTGTCCCGGTCGCCGATCAGGAACGATCCGGCGCGCCGCACCGGCCAGCGCTCCATGAGGTCGAGCAGCATGCCCGGCGCGGGTTTGCGCCAGTCGGCGTAGCGAGCGTAGCGCCGGACCTGATGAGCGGGATGGTAGGGGCAATAGCGCCAGTCGTTGACGCGGGCGTCGTGCTCGGCGAGGCGCTCGCCCATCCAGCGATGCAGGCTCCGGACATCGTCCTCGCCGAACAGCCCGCGCGCGATACCCGACTGGTTGGTGACGACGAACACGAGGTAGCCTGCGCGGTTCAGCGACCGAACGGCGGCCATCGCCCCCTCGATCCACCTCACCTGGTCGGGGCGATGGGCATAGCCGATGTCGTGGTTGAGCACGCCATCGCGATCCAGGAACGCGGCAGGGCGCGGCGCGCGGTCGGTCATCGGGGCCTCGACGGCGGACATCGGCGGCGATCGCCGCGTGGTCTCAGACCATGCAGATGGTGAACACCGACCGGGGAGTCGGGTGGGCGCGGCGGTACAGCGGCAGACTCAAACGGACCCAATCGAAAGGGGTCGGCCCGCCCTGCGTCATCAGCACGCCCCGGCAACGATGCACCAGCGGTGAGCCGCGCTTGACCGCCGTCTGGACGTCGAGTTCGACCCTCCGGCCGAGACGGCGATCCGGGGTGTCGACCAGGCGTTTGCCGACCATCTGGTCGGGCGCTATCTCGTCCCAGAGACTGTCGTTGCCGCCCGCGTACGCGGCGATCCGGAACTGGTTCTCCTGGTCGAGTTCCACCAGCTTGGCGCGGGCCGTGTTGGCGCCCTCGCGCTCCAGCGCCTCGATCAGGCCGGACCCTTCGTCGCCGTTTCCGCCGTAGGCCCACCAGGTGCGGACCGCTCGGGCGATCAGATCGCGGTGATGCGGCGCCACGTCGTCCGGCAGGCGGTCAGGCTCGAGCGCGATCGACTGAATAGTGGTGGGGAACTGGGCGTGCTGGCGGGCGGTGACGAGATGACGGACCCTGTCGGCAACCTGCTCGGCACGGCCGTACTCGCTCTGCCAGGTCGCGCCGTCCCACCACGCCAGCGACAGCGGTTCGAGGGCTTCCGACCACACGGCGCAGAGTTCCACCAGCCGATCCACGGTCGCCGGCTCGACGCCGTGCGGATCGATGACGATCCGGGTTGGCGGAACCGACTCAAGTGCGGTCCCGGCGTGCAGCCATGACCGCTCGATTCCGGTCCAGCCAAGCGAGTGCAGCGCGAACAGCACCATGTCGGGGGCATCATGCGGCAGTTGGTCGCTCAAACGGCGCCTGTAGCGTCCCTCCGAATCGATCCACTCGGCGGCGCGCAGTCGGGCTGCCAGGGATTCGGCGGAGATCATCGCCAGTTCGATGGCGCTGATCGATCGTCCCGGCGTGGCCTGCGCGGCGGTCGTGATGGCGACCGGGGGCCGGTCGGGGCTCGCGGTGTCGTCCGCGCGCTCGATGCCGCGAAGAATATCGTCGATCGACGGGGCGCCGGCGTCGCCGCGCCGGCTGCGAACCGATTCCTGCAGGTAGCGGATGGCGGCGAAGATGTCCGTGAAACACACCGACGCCGGTCGCGCGTCGCCCCGGATCAGGTTGATGGTGATACGGCGCCCCTCGGCGCGGTGGGCGAGCGCGTCCGGCAACAGAGCCAGGATCTCGTCTCCGACCACGTCGGGGTCGACGTTTACCGCGGCGATCCGGTCGCCGATCTCGACGTCGATCCAGCCCATCAGATTGATGGCCGTGGCCCACATCGTGCGCTCCGCCCCCCGGCCATCCGAGAGACGCGGGCCGATCCCCTTGGGGGTGAGCCAGAACGAGGCAGTGTCGGCTTCCATCGTTTTTGTCCGCCGGGACGTCGTGCGTAAAGTGTTGCACGCATGGCTGAATCCGAACAAGAACCAATCGTCCGGAACGGTATCCGCGTGCAACATACGTGTGTCGCGACCTTCCCGTGTGCTTCGGGCCGGTCGGTCGTCGGCGTGGGAACGACGGACACGGCACCCCGAAGGGACCGTGTCCGCCGGTAGTCAGGAGGCCTTGGCGAGCAGCTGGGCGACGCGCTCCCAGTTCACCATGTTCTCGACGAACGCCTTCACGTAGTCCGGACGGCGGTTGCGGTAGTCGATGTAGTAGGAGTGTTCCCACACGTCGCAACCGAGCAGCGCGGTCTCGCCGAGGGCCACCGGGTTCACGCCGTTCGGTGTCTTGGTGACCTTGAGCTTGCCGTTCGCGCCGACCGCCAGCCAGCACCAGCCCGACCCGAACTGGGTGACGCCGGCGTTGATGAAGTCCTCCTTGAACTTCTCGACGCTGCCGAAATCGGCGACGATCCGCTTCTCCAGTTCGCCCGGCATGGCGCCGCCGCCGTTCGGCTTCATCCATTGCCAGAACTCGATATGGTTCCAGTGCTGGGAAGCGTTGTTGAAGAGGCCGGTCAGCTTGTCGTCCTTGTACGCGGCCTTCACCACATCCTCGAGCGACTTGCCCTCCAGGCCGGTGCCCTTCAGCAGGTTGTTGCCGTTCACGACATAGGCGTTGTGGTGCTTGTCGTGGTGGAACTCCAGCGTTTCCGCCGACATGTACGGCGCCAGAGCATCGTACGCGTAGGGCAGCGGGGGAAGTTCGAATGCCATCGGTCGCTCTCCTCTTAGAAATCCGGGATGACGTCGGGCGCGGCCGTTGCGGGCGCTGCCGGCCGAGTCCTGGTACATGTAAGCCCAAGAAAAATCTTGTCCAGGGAGAAGCGCGGGCACCGCGATCGAGCTTCTGCCGGCGCGGCACTGCCCGGTATAGTCGGCGGTGACGGCATGCTCGGCGGCGACGACGGAGGGACGCCATGCTGATTGCGCAAATCACCGATCCGCACGTCCGCCTGCCGGGCGACCGGCTGGCGGGCCGGGTCGACACTCCCGGGTTCCTCGACCGCGCGGTCGCGCGCCTGAACGCGCTGCGCCCGCGGCCGGACCTCCTGTTGATTACCGGCGACCTGGTGGACGGCGGCTCCCCGGCCGAGTACGCGCTGCTAGCCGAGCGGCTGGCGCCGCTGGCGACTCAAAGCTTCCTGGCGCTCGGCAATCACGACGGCCGCGAGGCGTTCCGGCAGAGCTTTTCCGACCTCGGCTACTGGGATGCCGGCCAGCCGTTCGTCCAGTACGCGGTCGAACTCGGTGAGTGCCGGGTGCTGGTGCTCGATACTCTCGACCAGGGCAAGCCCTCGGGCGCGTTGTGCCGGGTCCGGCTGGACTGGCTGTCG
>CAYNFA010000202.1:0-730 GCA_964396345.1 uncultured Thalassobaculum sp. | reverse complement strand
GGAGCACGCCCACCGTCGTCGCAATGCACCATCCACCGGTGCCGGTCGGGCTCGCCCGCATGGATCCGTTCCGGCTGACCGACGGTGCCGAGCGCTTCAGGGAACTGATCCTCGGCGCCCCGAACGTTGAGCGCATCCTGGCCGGCCATCTTCACCGGCCGGTGACGGTCCGGTTCGCCGGTACTGTGCTCGACGTGATGGCCGGCACCGCCCACCAGATCCATCTCGACATGCCGGGAGATCAGCCGCTCAGCTTCGTCTTCGAGCCGCCGGCCATCCAGCTGCACACCATGGTCCCGGGCGCCGGACTGGTGAGCCACCGGATCGTCGTCGACCCGTTCGACGGACCCTATCCGTTCCGCGGCGGCTGATCGGCGTCGGCGACGGCGGCGAGGAACTGCTCCAGCGTTGCCGGGCCATCCGTGCCGAACCGGTCCCGAAGTCCGAGGTCGGCGACCCACATCTGCCGCTGACCGGTGCCCTGGGCGGTGAACGGGTCGAGGTTCAGGTCGCGCAGGGTATCGGCGACGGAGTCCATCTCGATCGCGCGGCGCCGCCCGTGCAGCGCCATCCTTCCCATGTGGTAGGTCGCGAGGGCCCGCCAGTCCAGGCCGGGGAACGTCGCCTGAATCGAGCCCAGCACGCGGTCGGCGACGCCGGCCCGGTCGGCCGCCACCAGGCTCTCGCACAGGATCGCCTCGATCCCTTTCATGAACACGCTGCGCGCCAT
>CAYNFA010000201.1:0-6920 GCA_964396345.1 uncultured Thalassobaculum sp. | reverse complement strand
ATGGCTTTGGCAGCAATCTGGAGCCGCTCGGCGGCCTGGTCGGCGGCGCAAACCTCATCACCAACCTACCCGGCTTCCCGGGGGGGATTACAGGCGCCGCGTTCGCCGCGCTGCTCGCCCGGCAGATCGGCCGGTCTCACGCCGTGCTGGCCCTGGCCCTCGGCGCAATTCCGGCATTCGCCGGCGACTCCGCCGCCGGCGCGCTGGCCGCGCTGGTAGCCGCCGTCGTCTATCCGATAGCCCGCTGGCGGCCCGGCGCCGTGCTGGCGGCCGGCGCGGTTGTCACCGTGGCGCTGGTGGTCGCCGCTCCTCCACTGCTTTCTTCCGCATACCGACTGGTGGTTCAGCACGACATCACCATGCCGATGTCCTTCCGCGACCGGCTGGAGATCTGGGATCACGGCGCCGATGCCGTCGCCGACGCTCCCTGGATCGGTCGCGGCCTTGGCGCCGTGAAGCTCCTCCCGATGACCGAAGAGCGGCGTACCCAGTACATATTCCACAAGGCACCCTCGACCCACGCCCACAACGCGGCACTGCAGATCTGGATCGAGTTTGGAGCTGTTGGGATCGGCCTCGGGCTCGCGCTGCTCGGCGTCGGCGCCGCCGCTATCGGCCGAATGGACAGGTCGGCGCGTCCGGCGGCGCTGTCGACGGCGGCGGCGCTGCTGGTCATCGCCATGCTGTCCTTCGGGGTATGGCAGGAGACCTGGCTCGGGCTGATCGCGGTCACCCTCTTGCTGGTGCGTCTGGCGGCCCTGCCGACAGCCTGGGCATCGCCTGGGGACGTTGGCTCGTGACGTCGGAACCGCCCGGGTACGAGCCGTGCAGCGTGCTGGTCTATGTCGGTCTGGACCTTGTCGGCGACGGGGTGATGAAACTGCCGTTCGCGCGAGCCCTCCGGGCCGCCTGTCCCGACGCCACCATTGTCTGGCTGGCTGGGAAGGGCCGCAGCACCTACTCCGGCGTTCTTGCGCCGCTGGTCGAGGGCGTGCTGGACGAGGTCGTGGAGGACGCCGGCGTCGGCCTTCGCTGGGGAGAGCTGCTGCGCGGCCCGCTGGCCGGCACACCGCTTGCTGGCCGCCGGTTCGACTGGGTGATCGACACCCAGCGTCGGGTCAAGACCACGCTGATCCTGCGACGGATACCGCACCGGTTGTTCGTGTCGGGCGCCGCCGGCTTCATCCTTTCCGACCGTCGCCCGCCGCGCGGGTATCGCCGGCCAGCGGCGATGGTGCGCCAGATGTTGGACTTGCTGGAGTTGGCCAGCGGGCGTCCGATCGCCCCGCTCATGGCGACCGCGCTGCCGCCAGGCCCCGCCGACAGGCTGGCTGATGACCTGCTCGGTGTGGCGACCGGGATCCGTGTCGGGCTGGCGCCCGGCGCGGGCGGCCGCCACAAGTGCTGGCCGCTGGAGCGCTATCTCGAGCTCGCCCGGCGCACCGTCGCGCGGGGCCGCACGCAGGTGATCCTGCTCGGCCCGGACGAGGATGGCTGGGCCAACACCATCCGCGACGCGGTCCCGGGGGCGCTGCTGCCGCTCCAGGATCCGCGCGCCGGACCGCTCGCGGACTCTCCACTGCTGACCATCGCGATCGCCGCTCGGCTCGCCGCGGCGGTTGCCAACGACAGTGGCGGGGGCCATATGCTGGCGGCCGGGGGCGTGCCGCTGCTGTCGTTATTCGGACCGACACCCCCGGCCAAATTCGCGCCCTTCGGCAGCCGTGGCGCCGTCCTCAGGGCTCAGGATCTCGGCGGCTCCGAAATGGCCGACATCCCGCTGGAGGCGGTGGAGGATGCCCTGGAAACACTGCTGACGGGCGGTAGTACCGCGTGCTAACTCCTTCCACGGCTTCTCTTTCCGGACATCCATGACCGACCTTCCCAAACCAGCCGACGTGGCGAACCTCCTGACCCCGAACGAGCGGCGCCGGGCCTGGCTGAACATGATGTTCGTCGACCACGGGTTTCTGAGGGAGGTCTATGTTCACAAGCACAAGGTCGCCCCCGGAGTCTGGCGGTCGGCCCAGCCCGCACCCCGTCACTTCGAGCGGTTCGCGGCGGAAGGGATTCGTACGATCCTGAACCTGCGCGGTGGCCGGAGTACATGCGGCGCCTATGCGCTGGAGCGCGAGACCTGCGCGCGGCTCGGACTTCGGCTTATCAACTTCCCGCTCCGCTCGCGCTCGACACTCGATCGCGAGACCGTGCTGGCGGCGATCGACCTTTGGGACGGCTTGGATCTGCCGCTCCTGATGCACTGCAAGTCCGGCGCCGACCGGACCGGGTTCATGGCGACCCTGTATCTCTGGCAACGGGCCGGGATGCCGTTGCGTCAGGCGATGAGCCAGTTGTCGTGGCGCTATGGTCACATCCGGCAGGCGAAGACCGGGGTGATCGATTTCTTTTTCGAAAGCTACCTGGCAGCCGAGGCACGATCCGGCATCGGCTTCCGGGACTGGGTGACATCCGAGTACGACCCCGCCGCCTTGAACGCCAGCTTCAAGGAAAACTGGCTGGCCGGAATCCTGGTGAACAAGATCCTGCGCCGGGAGTGACATTGCTTGACGCCCGGCGGCCGGGATTCCGCTCTCGGTTGTTCGTAATGAAACCTTAACGGGGGAAGGGGGTTCAGAATCGACGGCACGCCCTGCCGGGCGAAGCGGTGGCTATCGGCCGCGCCGGGATTCGAGGAGAGAGTCGGATGAACGTACTCCAGCTCGCTACGCAGAAGCCGTTGGCTGAAGGCAGTCGGCGGCTGGTGTTTCAGCATCCTGAAGACCCCGGACTTTTGATCAAGGTTCTCAAGCCCGGCTCCTACTCGCCGGATGGACAACCGAAGCGGCGCCGGGCGTACAAGCTGCGTCGGCGGGAAGGCGCGTTCATCTATCACACCCGTGAGTTGAGCGAGTACGTTGCCACCCGGGTATACAACAAGTCTCCCCAAAGGCTGCCGATCTGCTCGATTCAGGGCCTCGTCGAGACCGATCTCGGACTCGGTCTGGCGGTCGAGAAGGTGACCGGCTGCGACGGCGGTCTCGCTCCGACCCTTCGTCAGGTGATCGAGCGCGGCCAATTCGATTCCCGGACCCGCCAACTGTTTGAGAGCTTCATCCGGGATATGATCGACAAGCACGTCGTGGTCTACGAGCTTTCCATCGACAACATCGTCTTGGCGGATGATGGTACGCAAGAGTGCCGATTCGTTTGCGTCGACGGCATGGGGTCACGAACCCTGATCCCCATCCAGGAATGGTCGAAGTGGATCAACGCCCGAAAGATCCGCGAATTCCATGCTGAAATTCAGCGGCACTGGAAGAAAGCCGCCGTTTCGCCCGTCAGGAGGGTGGCCTTCCTGCCGGCACCGACCCTGTTGGTTCTGATCGCGGTGGAATCCCTGATTTAGCCCCGGTCTTTTTTGCGGCGCCGGGCGCAGGCGCGGCCAGCCCGACGCCCACGACAGCGACGCAGCCGGCGATCAAGGCTTCGCGTACTGGATGCTCTGCCCCGCCATGCTCTGCCCCGCCGAGACGCGCTGGCGGAGCGTGATCGAGGCGGCGAGGAACGTTGCGACCCGCCGTTCCTAGAGGGACGCTGGTCCGCGATCCTACGGTTGCCGAAGCGCTGGTCCGGCTTTGCCCACTGTTGTGCGGCGCGACCGCACCCACTCTCTCGAGTGGTGTCCTGGATCTTCTGCAAAAAGGTCATGGCCGCCGATGTTCGGCGGATTGGGTTCGGCGGTTTCGGACCGACCCGCCGCTCCGTCGCGAGGCCATGGCAAGCCCCCGTCGTGTCGAGGAGGCGGGACGGTCTCCGGCCGGTCTGCTATGTCGTCATGATCGATCTCGATGTTTGGTCGCCGACCGGAGTCTAGCCATGGATCAGAACAAGCTGCGCGCGCTGAGGGAGAAGTACGGTCCGGCTCCGGAAGGCACGATCTTCGACCCGGACTTCGCGGAGGTCGGCAAGCAGATCTTCCGGGGTGGGCGCCGGTTGTGGCCGTTCGCCGGCATTTCCACCTTTCTCGACGCGCCCTACCGTCCCCAGCAGGATGACCGCCCGGATCTCGACGGCCTCGACTATGCCTTTGTCGGCGTCCCGATGGACCTCGGTGTGACCAACCGGGCCGGCTCGCGCCTGGGCCCCCGGGCGGTTCGGGCGGTCGAGCGGATCGGACCGTACGAGCACAACCTGAAGATCGCGCCGCTTGCCGACTGCGCTGCCGCCGACGTCGGCGACGTGACTATGCGCAGCCGCTACGACCTCGTGTCCTGCCACGAGGACATCGAGGCGTACTTCGACGGGGTGCGCGCCGCCGGCGTCGTGCCGCTGGCGATCGGCGGAGACCACTCGATCTCGCTGCCGATCCTGAAGGCGCTCGGGCGCGGCCGCCCGCTCGGCCTGGTGCACATCGACGCCCATTGCGACACCAGCGGCCCCTACGAGGGCGCCAAGTTCCACCACGGCGGCCCGTTCCGCCAGGCGGTGCTGGAGGGCGTCCTGGATCCGGAGCGCACCATCCAGATCGGCATTCGCGGCGCCGCCGAGTATCTCTGGGAGTTCTCCTATGAGTCCGGCATGACGGTGGTGCACGCCGAGCAGGTCGCGCGGCTCGGGATCGACGCGGTGGTCGCCAGGGCCAAGGCGGTGATCGGCGACCAGCCGTTCTACATCTCGTTCGACGTCGACAGCCTCGACCCCGCCTTCGCGCCCGGCACCGGCACCCCGGAGATCGGCGGCCTGACCTCGCTGGAGGCCATCGAGATCCTGCGCGGCCTCGCCGGCCTGCCGATGGTCGGCGGCGACGTGGTCGAGGTGGCGCCGCAATACGATTCCACCAGCAACACCGCCCACGCCGCCGCGCAGATCCTGTTCACGATGTTCTGTCTGGCCCGGCTGGCGGAGCCTGCCCGCCAGCGCGCCGGCTGGTGATCCGGGCTCAGCGCCCGGCGAGCAGGGCGCTGGCGATCGCGTTCCACTCGACGTCGAGCGGATCGCGGCAATGCGGTTGGCGGGACCGGCGGTACCAGTAGCCGGCGTTCGAGTCGTCGCCCTCGACCCGGTGCAGGTGGGCGTGCACCCAGGCGGCGTCGGCGCCGTCGTCCGACTGGGCGGCCTCGTGCGCCGCCTGCCAGTCGCCGCGGCCCTGGTGCCACAGGGCGCGCACGGCGGGCGAGGCGTCCGCCGGCGGCGCGGTCCTGGCGAGCGACCGGCGAAAATCGTCGAGGGTCATCGGTCGGCCTCCTGTTTCCGGTCTTGGCACCCTATAAGGGGGCGCTCCGAGACACCTTAACGGGAGTGGATCGCCATGATCGAGACGCTGCTCAATCACAACAAGGCGTGGGCCGCGCGGCGGGTGCTCGAGGATCCCGACTATTTCAAGCGCCTGATGGGGCTGCAGGCGCCGCGCTACCTGTGGATCGGCTGCTCGGACAGCCGGGTGCCGGCGAACGTGATCACCGGGCTCGAGCCGGGCGAAGTTTTCGTGCACCGCAACGTCGCGAACCTGCTGCACCCGGGCGACCTCAACGGCTTGTCGGTGCTGCAGTTCGCCGTTGAGGTGCTGAAGATTGATGACATCATTGTCTGCGGCCACTACGGGTGCGGTGGCGTGCAGGCCGCCTCCGACGGCACGCGCCATGGGTTGATCGACCACTGGCTGCGCCCGATCATGGATCTCAACGAGCGCTTCGAGGCAGACCTCGCGCTGCTGCCGGACGCCGAGCGGCGGCTCGACCGGCTGTGCGAGCTTAACGTCGAGCAGACGGTGATCCGGGTGACCCAGACCCCGGTCGTCCAGGACGCCTGGGCGGCGGGCCAGTCGCTGGCGGTGCACGGCTGGGTCTACAGCCTGGCCGACGGGCTGATCCGGGACCTGGGGTGCAGCGTCGCCAGCGCCGACGAGGCGCGGAAGCACCGCCTGGGGCACGGCGGTCGCTGAGAGGGCGCCGGTGTCAGGCGCGTCGGTGTCAGGCGCACCGGTGTCAGGGGATCGGCATCAGCGGCTGGCCCGCCAGCGCCTGCAGGAAGGTGAACGCCGTAAAGGCGGCGAACGCGATCGCGGCAACCCAGACAAGGCCCACCCGCGGTCCTTCCGCGTGTCGTCGAGACGGCGATCAGGCCCGCCGCCGGGAGGAAATGCAGGGCGTGAGTCGCGAAGAAATGCGCAACCCGCAGATCGCCGACCTCGAGTGACCAGCCCATGACGGGGACACGGGCGTTCAGCGCCGGCGTGCCGACCAGGTGGCCGGCCGTCGACGCCATGTAGCCCGCCACCGGTATCGTCAGGACGAAGGTCAGAACGAGGCCCAGGGCGATGGCAAGCCTCATCGCCGGCTGGAGGCCGGATGCCGTGTTGCGCCCTATGGCAATCCCGTAGACCAGGCTCGCCGTGGTCAGCATCACAGCGAGCACGCCCATCGTTGCGTAAAGCGCGTCCTTGAACGGCGTCCCGACGTTGAAGTGGGAGGCGGTGCCGAACATGGCGGCACCGCCGATCCACGCGGTTTCCGCCAGCACGGCGACCACGACGAGCCCGGCGAACAGCCGGTAGTCGCGCCGTTTCGTCATGCCCTGGGGCAGCCAGCGCGCGAAGAAGGCCAGGGTCAGCGTGTAGACCGCCAGGGCCACCTGGAACTTGATCGGCTTTGTCCAGATGTCCTCTCCCTGAAACGCGCGGGAATCGAGCACCATCGCGCCGGCGGTCACGGCGAGCGAGAGGCCGATCAGGATGCCGGTGCCGGCAAGGACGGGCTCGGCGCCGAAGAGAGGGTGGAGCGTGATCCGCCGCACCGGCGCGCGGCGGGAAGGCTGGAAAGCCGCGTCGGTCATGTCAGGCCTCGATCGGTCGGGGGGCCAGGAGCGTTCGCGCCGCGCGGATCGCGAGGAAGAGCAGAAGCCCGACCGGCCCGAACAGGAAT
>CAYNFA010000200.1:0-6990 GCA_964396345.1 uncultured Thalassobaculum sp. | reverse complement strand
TCGGCGGGGAACTCGATCACCCCGCGATCGCCCTGGACTTCGACCCTCAGCTTGAAGCGCTTACCCTTGGCAAGATGGCCGTCGTGACCGCTGAACAGCACGCCCGATGCGCTCCAGTTCTCGAGTGGGTAGCTGCGGCTGTCGACAAGGACCTGCCCGATGGCGCTGACCCGAGGCGCTACCCGGCGCTCCGCTCCGCCAACCAATGCCGTTTTGATCGCCGACCACATCTCAGAGCCGCCCGTCCCAGTGAAGATCGACCATCACAATCGTTGCTACAATAGGTAGTGTTCATGAATGAATCGTTAACGCGCGGAAACAGCGTGAAGATCGGCGCTCCCGCGTGCTAAACGGCTGGCATTCGTCACAGGTTTTCGCCGTCGAAGGTATCCGCTGCGCCCATGACGCCCGCCCAACCCGCCGACCTGCCGAGCGCCTTCGCCGCGGCCGCTGCCGTGGCCGCCACCGGTCCCGTGGAGGCGGCGATCGCTGCGTTCGAGGGCGTCGTCGCGCGCTGGCCGCGCGTCGCGGTTGCGCACGCCAACCTCGCCGTCCTGAGGCGCCGGGCCGGGCGCCTGGAGGCTGCCATCGAGGCGTTCCGTGCCGCGGCCCGGCTGCAGCCCGACGAGCCGGAGCGTCACGCGGATCTGGCCGCTGCCTGCCACGCCGGCGGCTGGATGGAGGACGCGGTGGTGGCTCTGCGTCGCCGCGCCGTATTGCGTCCGGGCGACCCTGACGGCGCCTACAACCTCGGGGTCACGCTTCCGCTCATGGGTTCACGCGAGGACGGCCGGCGCTGGATGGGCTTCGCGGTGCGCCTCGATCCCTCCCGCTGGGGCGGCTGGGACCGACTGGCCCGCGCCGCCGCGGCGGCCGGCGACGACCGACTGGCCGGCATCGCTCTGCGGCGCGCGGCGGCGTTGTCCCCGGGAAGCGTCGACGCGCTCAAGGATCTCGCACGCTTTGCCGAGGAGCGGTCGCGCTACCGCCGCTGGCTGATGGTCGAGCCGGGGTCCGACGAGGCCCGCATGGAGGTCGCGGCCCACGCCCTCGCGGCCGGCGACGCGGCGGCGGCCGGCGCTGCGCTGGCGGCGTTCGACGGCCGTCCTGCCGTGCCGGATCGGGCCGTGCGGCTGGCGCGCGAGGCCGGGATGCCGGCTGCCCAGGGCTGGCGCAGCCGCTATGAGCTCTGGATCGACGCCTATGAGCGGCCGCCGGCGACGGTTTCGGCGGACAACCGGGACGCGCCGACCATCGCCATCCTGATGCCGGTCTGCGATCCCGAGCCGCGTTTCCTGGAGGAGGCCATTGCCTCGGTTGAGGCGCAGAGCTGGCCGCACTGGCAACTCTGCATCGCCGACGACGCCTCGCGTGACCCCGCGATCCGCGTCGTGTTGGAGGCCGCGCGCGCGCGCGACCCTCGGATCCGCGTCACCTGGCGGACCGGGCGCGGCCACATTTCGGCCGCTTCCAACGACGCCCTCGGCCTCGCCACCGCAAGCCATGTCGGTTTTCTCGATCACGACGACCGGCTGGCGCCGCACGCCCTGGCGCGGGTGGCGGCCGCGCTCATTGAGGATCCGGCGCTCGACCTGGTCTACTCCGACGAGGACAAGATCGACGCGGCCGGCAACCGCCATGACCCGCATTTCAAGCCGGATTGGGACCCGGACCGGGTGCTCGTGCAGAACATTGTCACGCATCTGGCGGTGTTCAGGCGGGTCATGGTCGAAGAACTCGGCGGACTGCGGGTGGGGCTCGAGGGCAGCCAGGATCACGACCTGGTGCTGCGGGTGGCCGAGCGCTCCACCCCGGTCCGGATCCGTCATCTGCCACACGTGCTGTACCACTGGCGCGCGGTGGACGGCTCCACCGCCCTCGATCCCGCCTCCAAGCCCTACGCCGCCGCCGCCGCTGACCGCGCCGCGCGTGAGCATCTGGGCCGGACCGGGGCCGTCGGCGCCTATCGTCGCGAGGCGGACGGACCCCGGGTGGTCTGGCCGGTCCCGGATCCGGCGCCGCTCGTCGGCCTGATCGTCGCCACGCGGGACCGCGTCGAACTGCTGCGGCGCTGCGTCGAGGGCGTCCTGCACCGCACCGACTACCCGGCGCTGGAACTGGTGATCCTCGACAACGGCAGCGAGCGTCGGGAGACCATCGGCTATCTGGCCGGCGCGGCGGCCGATCCGCGGGTCCGCGTCCTGGCCCGGCCGGGCCCGTTCAACTTCTCGGCGCTCATGAACGACGGCGTCGGCGTCGCCCGGGGAACCGTGCTGGTGTTCCTGAACAACGACGTCGAGCCGCTCGATCCCGGCTGGCTGAGCGAACTGGTCGGACAGGCGGTGCGCCCCGACGTCGGTGCGGTCGGCGCCAAGCTGTTGTACCCGAACCGGCGGGTGCAGCATGGCGGGGTCACGCTGGCCGGCGACTGGGTCGCCCGCCATGCCGACGTCGGGCTGACCGACGACCATCCCGGCTACCTCGGGCGCTCGCGCCTTGCGCAGACGATGAGCGCGGTCACCGGCGCCTGTCTGGCGATGCGCCGCACCGTGTTCGACGCCGTCGGCGGGTTCGACGCGGCGGAACTGGCCGTCGACTTCTCCGACATCGACCTCTGCCTTAAGGCCGGGGCGGCCGGATTTCGCACCGTTTGGACGCCGCACGCCCGCCTGCTGCATCACGAATCCGCGAGCCGCGGCCCGTACCTCACCGCCGCCAAGAAGGCGCGTTGGGAAGCCGAGGCGGCGGTGATGCGGGCGCGCTGGGGCGAACTGCTGCACCATGACCCCTACTACAACGCGAATCTGGCGATCGACCCCGAGACACGGCCCTACGAACTGGCGTTCCCGCCGCGTTCTCACAACTGATCATGGTGCTGTTTGGCTCAGCGGTGGCTTGCCAACGATCGGGCGGCGCGTGTAGCTGTGCTGGTCGGCGGCCCCGCCATGATTCCAGCACCCATCCGCCGCGCCCACGGGTCCCGCTCCATGCGCAGCCTCGCCGCCGCCGCTCTCGCCATCGTGGCCTCGATCTCCTCGGCAAGCGCCCAGGAGTCCCGTGTGTTCGGCGACTGGGTGGTCGGATGCGACAACCTGCGGCGCTGCTCGGCGGTCGGCTTGGCACCGATGGATGGCGAGCACCTGGCCTTCGTGTCGGTCGTCCGGGACGGGAGTGCCCGCGCCGTTCCTCGCCTGACCGTCGCGCTCTACAGCGAGACGCTGTACCCCGGCACACCGCTGACCCTGGCGTTCGATGACGCTTTGGAGGAGCGCTTGCGCGCGGCGGCGAATGAGCAGCTCAACGGTTTTCTGCGGGCCGAAATCGCCGGCGAACCGCTCACCGTTGCCCTGGAGGGGGTGCGCCGCGCCGATCGACTGGGCGTGACGGGCGACGCCGGCGGTCCTGGCGAGACCGCGGCCACTGTATCGCTTGTCGGCGCGGCGGCCGCGTTGCGTTTCATGGACGACCGGCAACGCCGCGCCGGCACCGTCACCGCGCTCATCGCCAGGGGCAGGGAACCCGCCGACTCGGTGCCCGCCGTGCCGGTGATGCCGACGGTGGCGGCCGAGCCGATGCGCGAGCTGCCCGACCCGGGACAGTCGCTGCCGCGGTCGCTGGCCGGGATCGGAACCGCCGATTCCGGCTGCGCCGACGGCGCCGACCCGATCGCGGCGCGGCTATCGGCTTCGGTGATGCTGTGGGGCGTTTGCGAATCCGCCGGTGCCTACAATCTCTCCTACGCCCTGTTCCTGGTCGCGGACGGCGAGGCCTCGCCGGTGGTCCTGGAGGTGCCGGATCCGGAGCGGGGCAACCGCCTGATCGATCAGGGCAACATCCTCGTAAACCCCTACATCGTCGAGGATGGGCTGGTGCTCAGCTCGTTCGCTCGCGGCCGCGGGCTGGGCGACTGCGGCATCATCGCCGACTGGGCATGGGATGGCAGCGGTTTTCGGCTGCTGGGCTACACCGTGATGGAGGAATGCCGCGGCGTTCCGGTCGACGACTGGCCAGTTCTGTACCGAGCCGGCCGCCGCTGACGAGACACGTCCGGGTCAATTGGATCCAGGGTCAGCGGAACAGGCCGACCAGGGTTTCCGGGCGCTGGTTGACGATACCGAGGGTGTTGCTGCCCAGCGACTGCGCGATCTGCAGCGCCGCCTGCTGGGCGCCGTCGGCGTCCAGATCGGTGGCGACGCCTGGATCGCCACCGGCGAGTTCGCCCTGGCGTGCCTGGATCTCGCCGATGCGGGCGTCGATCCGGCTGGTGTCCTCGCCGAGCGCGCGGATCGCGGTGCTGGTCGTGTCGCGGGCCTCGGCGAACACGCCGTCCAGGGCCGAGCGCGCGGTTGCGGCGGTTGTCAGGTCGAGACCCTGCAGGCCCTCGAGCGCGGAGCGCAGATCCTGGTCCCGGACCGTCTCGGTCCCGCCGGAACGGTCGGCGGCCACCTCGATGTTCTGGTCGCGCTCGGCGTCCAGGAGGTTGACGCCGTTGAAGGTCGAGCGCTCGACCGTCTCCAGCCCCTGGCCGACCAGGGTCTGGATCTCGGAGGCGAGGGTGGCCCGGGTGCGCTGATCGAGCGACGGGTCCGTAAGCCGCTGCAGGCGCTCGCCGACCTGGTCCAGCGTGTCCGAGACCGAGGTGGCCCCCGCGAGCGCCACCGCGCCGGTCGCCGAAGCCTCGCTCAATCCCTGGCGCAGCGTGTCGAGGGATTGCCGCTCGCTCTGCCGGACGTCGGTGACGGCGGCGCTGGAGAACCGGACGTCATCGTCGTTCTGCGGTGGCGACGGCTGGTTGTTCGCCGGATTGCCGCGGACGATGGAAGCGAGTTCCCGCAGGGCGGAAATGGACCCGCTTCCGGAACTGATCGAGTCGATGGCCATGGTCCCACCTCGGGCCGGACGTCCTACGCTCGGGTCTTCGCCCAAGTCTCGCTCGATGCATTCTGCGATCGTCGCGACGATACATGGTGTCGCGGCCCCCGGCAATCCTGGCCCCGGCAATCCTGGCCCCGGGTGCCTGGCTGATCGGCCAGCTACCCACCCACGGTCATCCGCCACAGCGTGCTCAGGCTTTCGCGGGCACCCTCGCGATGCGTCCGGTACCGGGCGTGCGCCGTCGGCGGCGCGTCCGGCGCGATCTCGATCGACCACAGCGCCCGGGCGCTGTTCGGCACGAACGAGTACCGCACGTCGACGATCCGCCCGGGGTGTTGCGGATCGACAGCGACGAAGCCGTCGCTGAACCGCATGAACCGCGCCACGTCGCGGGCCTGCTGCGAGGCGGGATCGAGCCACGGCAGGTCGCGCGCGGGGTCGAGCCGGGGCACCGCTTCACCTGGAAACACCCGCGGCCGGAACGTGGCGCGCACCGCGTCCACGTGGAAACCCTGCGGCGTCTCGTAGATCGTTTTCCACACCAGGATGTTGGCGAAGCTCGGCTTGGCCTCGATGCGGATCGGCGCGTGGCCGCGCGACGCCGCGAGCTCGCGGCCCATGGCCAGCGCCGTGTGGTGCTGCAGCGCGCCGGTCGCCAGGTAGAGCCCTGCCCAGGCCAGGGCCAGACGGGCCGGCCCCGGCCGACCGCGGATCCCGGCCGCGACGACCAGGACCAGCACCGGCAGCGTGAACAGGGGATCGACGATGGAGACGATGCTCCAGGCGAACCGTTCGTCGCTGAACGGCCAGAGCAGCATGGTTTCGTAGGAGGTGGCGGTATCCAGCAGCGGGTGGGTGGCGTAGCCCAGGGTGCAGAACAGCAGGGTCTGGCCGAAGCTCAGGCGCCGGCGCCCGCCCAGCGCCCAATGCAGGGCCAGGGCGCAGAGCGCGCCGCCGACCGGCACGAAGACCAGCGAATGCGTGAACTGCCGGTGATAGTCGAGGAACAGCAGCGGGTCGTCGCCGGAGCGGATCAGGACATCGGCGTCCGCCGCCAGGCCGGCGAGAAAGCCGAGCAGGCCGGCGATGCCGACGTGGAGCCGATGGCGGGTCGCCTGCGGCAGCGCGGCGCCGACCGCGCCCTGTGTCAACGGATCCATCGTCCGGCGGCGTCCAGTCCGGTTGCGGGAGTGCGAATGGCCTGACGAGACGGCCGTGAACGACTGTGCAGACGCCGCTACGACAGCGCGCGCCGAAACGCAACCCCGGCGATCCGCCGGCCCGGTCGACCTGCCCCGGCGGGGCGCTTGCGGTCTCGACCGGGCGGCGGTGGCGAGGCATGCTGAGGGCGTTTCCAGCCCCGCCGTCCGGAGAGCCGAGATGCAGGTCCACGCCGTTCCGTCCGATGCCACGTCCCGCGACCGGGCGATCGCCGCGCTGCGGGAGCGCTTTGGCGACCGGCTGTCCACAGGTGAGGCGATCCGGCGCCAGCACGGCACCGACGAGAGCTATCACCCGACGGTCGCGCCGGACGCGGTGTTCTTCGCGCTCAGCACCGAGGAGGTGTCGCAGGCGGTGACGATCTGCGCTGCCCACAGATGGCCGGTGATCCCGTTCGGGGTCGGAACCTCGCTCGAAGGTGGGATAGCGGCGCTGCACGGCGGGCTGTCGATCGATCTGTCCGGCATGAACGCGGTGCTGGAAGTCAACGCCGCCGACCTCGACGTGCGGGTGCAGGCCGGCGTGACCCGCAAGCAGTTGAACGAGCACCTGCGCGACACCGGCCTGTTCTTCCCGATCGACCCGGGCGCCGACGCCTCGATCGGCGGAATGAGCGCGACCCGGGCCTCCGGCACCAACGCCGTGCGCTACGGCACGATGCGCGACAACGTGCTGAGCCTGACCGTGGTGATGGCCGACGGCCGCATCGTGCGCACCGCCCGCCGCGCCAAGAAGTCAGCCGCCGGCTACGATCTGACGCGGCTGTTCGTCGGCTCCGAAGGCACGCTCGGGGTGATCACCGAGATCCAGCTCAAGGTGTACGGCATCCCCGAGGCGATCTCGGCGGCGGTCTGCCAGTTCGCGGACCTGGAGAGTGCGGTCAACACCTGCATC
>CAYNFA010000199.1:0-7072 GCA_964396345.1 uncultured Thalassobaculum sp. | reverse complement strand
GTGGGATGCTTCCTGATGGGCGTCCTGATCGAGGCTGGAGCGCTCAAGCAGGTTTTGACGGCGGAGCTGCGCGGCTTCATCGCGGTCGGCATCCTCGGCGCCTTCACGACGTTCTCGAGCTTCGCGCTCGACGTCGCCACGCTGTGGGAACGCGGCGATGCCGCACCCGCGGCCGCCTACATCGCCGCTTCGACGGCGCTCTCCATCCTGGCGCTGTTCGCCGGGCTCTGGAGCATACGACAGGTGCTGACATGAAGCCGGTTCAAACCCGCACGGTCTCGCCCGACGAGGGCGAGCAGCGGCTCGACCGCTGGTTCAAGCGGCATTTTCCCGATCTCGGCCATGGGCACCTCGCCAAGCTGCTGCGCACCGGCCAGATCCGGGTCGACGGCAAGCGCGTCAAGGCGAACCAGCGGCTCGAAGCCGGACAGTCGGTTCGGATACCGCCGATGGAAGACAATCAGGCGTCGGATGCCCGCAAGGTCGCCCTGGCGCATTCTCAGGGCCGAGACCCCGAGACCTCCGAGCGGCTGCGCCGGGCGGTGCTCTACCGTGACGACGAGGTGCTGGCGATCAACAAGCCGGCCGGGCTCGCCACCCAGGGCGGGACCGGGATCACCAGCCATGTCGACGGCGCGCTCGACGGCCTGAAGTTCGACGCCGGCGAGCGGCCGCGCCTGGTGCACCGCCTGGACAAGGACACCTCCGGGGTGATGCTGCTCGGCCGCACCCAGAAGGCGGCCAGACGGCTGACCGAGGCGTTCCGCGCCAAGACCGCGATGAAGATCTACTGGGCCCTGGTGGTCGGCGAGCCGAAGCCGAACGCCGGCACCATCGAGGGGGCGATCGGCAAGCTTCCCGGCATGGCGGGCGAGAAGATGGGGCTCGACCCCGAGGGCGGCAAGCGCGCGGTCACCCGCTACGTCACGGTCGAGAGGCTCGGCGGCAAGCTGACCTGGGTGGCGCTGTTCCCGGTCACCGGCCGGACCCACCAGCTCCGCGTCCACATGGCGGAGGCCGGGACCCCGATCCTGGGCGACGGCAAGTACGGCGGCAACGAGGCGATCCTGCAGGGCGAGGGGGTGAGCCGGAAGCTCCATTTGCACGCCCGCGCGATCCGCATCCCGGTGCCGACGGCCGCCCGGTCGAGGTGATCGCGCCGCTGGCCGACCACATGGCCCGGTCCTGGGCGTTCTTCGGGCTCGACGAGGCCGGCGGTGGCGACCCGTTCGAGCCGTTCGAGGATTAGGGCGATGACCGGTGGCGGCCTTCGGCTCTGCGCCCTCGATCTGGACGGCACCCTGATCGACAGCCAGCACCACATCGTCGTGGCGATGTCGGCGGCGTTCCGCGGCGAGGGCCTGGCGGCGCCGAGCCCGGCCAGGGTCCGAGAGGTGGTCGGGCTGCCGCTCGACCAGGCCATCCGGCGCCTGGCTCCGGACGTGCGGGGGCTGCAGCAGGAGCGCGTCGGGCAGGCCTACCGTGATGCCTATTTTGACGCCAAGGAGGCCGATGGCACGGCCGAACCGCTGATGCCGGGCGCGCTAGGCGCCCTCGACGCCCTCGAGGCGGATGGGTGGCTGCTCGCGGTCGTCACCGGCAAGGGCCGGCGCGGCCTGCACGAGGTGCTGGAGGCGCACGGGCTGCTTCGGCGTTTCGTGGTCCTCAAGTCCGCCGACGACGGTCCCGGCAAGCCCGACCCGACGGTTCTGCTCGACGCGGTCCGCGAGGCCGGGGTCGATGTCGGCCGGACGGTGATGGTCGGCGACACGGTGTTCGACATGGGCATGGCGCGCCGCGCGCGGGTCGCCGGTATCGCCGTTACCTGGGGCTATCACGAGCTTGGCCTGCTGCAGACCGAGCGCCCGGCGGCGGTGATCGAGCGTTTCGAGGAACTGGCGGAGACCGCGGGACGTTTGGTGCCGGTCTAGACTCATTGGGGAGAGACGTCATGCGCTGGTTCCGCTGGGTCGCCGGATCGGCCGCCGTCGTCGTCGTGGTGCTGGGGGCCGGCGCCGCCTTCCTCGCCACCCTCGACCTGAACGCCTACAAGGATGAGATCCAGGGGTCGCTGGAGCGGGCCACCGGGCACCGCGTGGTGATCGACGGGCCACTGCATATCGCCTGGAGCCCCCGCCTCGGCCTGGCCGCGTCCGGTGTCCGCGTGGCCAACGCCGACTGGGGCTCGGAGCCGACGATGGCGACGGTCGGGGAAATCTCGGTCGGTGTCGAAGCGATCCCGCTCCTCACCGGAAGGGTCGAGATCCGGCGGGTCATGCTGTCCGACGTCCGGGTGCTGCTGGAACGCGACGCCGGCGGTCGCGGCAACTGGCGGCGCGACGCCGGCGTGAACAACGGCGGCGGCGATCTGCCGCCGATACGCCGGATCGAACTGGCGCGGGTTACGGTGGTCTGGAAGGACGCGCCGGGTGCGGCGGAGCGCGTCTATCACGTCGAGCGGCTGTCGCTGGCCGGGGACGGTCCGACCGCGCCGCTCGACGCTCTGCTCGTCGCCGAGCTGGACGGCTCGCCGCTCGAACTCCGGGGCACGCTGCCGGCGCTGGCTGAGTTCGGACGGGTTGGCGCGACGCTGCCGGTCGATATCGCGGGCTCGATTGGCGGGACGCCGATCCGGCTGGCCGCGCGGTTCCAGGCCGAACCGGGTGAGGCTGGATCGGTGCGGTCGATGCGGATCGAGGCGATGACGGCGTCGCATGGCGCGTTCTCCGTCACCGGAGCCGCCACCATCGATCTGACCGGCCCCCGGCCCAGGATCGACGCGCAACTGGTGAGCGACAGAGTCGATCTGGACCGCCTCGGTGGCGATGGCGGCGCGACCGGCGACCCGATGGACCGGCCGTTGCCGATGGCGTTGCTGTCGATCGTCGACGGCACCGTCAAGGTCGAGGTCGCGCGGCTCGTCATCGCTCCCTGGACGGTCGACGGCTTCAACGCGACGGCGACGATCGCGGACGGCGCGCTGACCGTCGACCCGCTCGGCGGCTCGATTGCCGGCGGCGCTGTCGCGGGGCGATTGGATCTCGACAACCGCAATCCGCCGGCCCGCCTCGCGCTGGCGGGGACAGCGTCCGGAGTGGATGTCGGCGCGATCTCGCGCGCCTTGCGAGGCGAGGCCCTGATCGAGGGACGCGGCGACGCGGCGATCGACCTGCGCGCCCGGGGCGACACGGGGCGCACCTTCCTTGGGTCCGCCGAGGGTGTCGCCCGGCTGGTGATCCTCGACGGCACCATCATGAACAAGTACTGGGAACTGATCGCCCAGGATCTGGCCACCCGGTTCCTGCCCTTCGTCGGCGAAGGGGGCAGCGGCGGCCTGAACTGCCTGGTCGGCCGGTTTGACATCGTCCGCGGCATCGCCGACGCGAGCGTGCTGATGGTGGACGGCGAGCAGGTCACGGTGGGCGGCGGCGGAACGATCGAGCTTGCAAGCGGGTCACTGGACCTGCGGCTGGTGCCGCAACCCAAGGATCCGAGCCTGCTCAGCCTGGCCACACCGATCCTGATCAAGGGGACGATCGGCAACCCCAAGCCAATGCCCGACCCGGTAGGGGTGGCCGTGGGAATCGGCGGATTGGCGGCCGGGGCGATGATCGGGCCGCTCGGCCTGCTGCTGCCCTTCGTGTCTGGCGGTTCGATCGAGAAGCCCTGCCCGGACGCCATCGCGGCGGCCGAGGCCCGACGTCGTCCGGCGGGCGCGACACCGGCGCGCGAGCAGGATAAACCGGGCGGTATCAGGGGGCTGTTCGACGGCCTGCGCAGATCGATGGAATGACATGAAGCGACTCTACAAGGCGGTTGCCGTCGCTCCGATGGGCGATGGAACCGGGTACTCGGTGACGCTCGACGGCCGGGCGCTGATGTCGCCCGCCCAGCGGCCGATGCCGCTGCCGGCGCGGAGGGTGGCCGAGGCGGTGGCGGCCGAGTGGGAGGCCCAGACCGACGAGATCGACGCCCGCGCGATGCCGATGACCGGCTTCGCCGCGACCGTCATCGACCGGGTGACGCCGCAGCGCGACCATGTGGTGGATGAGTTGGCGGGCTACGGCGGCTCCGATCTGGTGTGCTACCTGGCCGACGATCCGGCCGAACTGACGGCGCGCCAAGAGGCGGCGTGGGCGCCGCTTCGGGCCTGGGCCGCCGAGGCGATCGGCGCGCGCCTGGTACCGGTCGCCGGCGTCATGCCGATCGCCCAGTCGCCCGAGTGCCGGGCGGCGCTGCGCCGGGCGGTCGCGGCGGTCAACGACTGGGAGATGGCGGCCCTGCACACGCTGACGTCGATGACCGGCTCGCTGGTCCTCGGGCTGGCGGTGCTGCACGGCCGTCTCGACGCCGACACCGCCTACACGGTCTCCGAAATCGACGAATCGTTCCAGGTCGAGCGCTGGGGTTTGGACCGGGAAGCCGAGCAGCGGCGCCGGGCGCGGCGGGCGGAAGCGGCCGAAGCCGCGAAATTCGTAGAGCTTTTGCGATCGGGATGATATCCCGGCCGGACGGCATTCCGGGAGGGCGTTCATGCAGGACATCGTCGCGCGGCTCGAGGACATGCGGGGCCGCGCCCGCCTGGGCGGCGGGCAGAAGCGGATCGAGGCCCAGCACCAGAAAGGCAAGCTGTCGGCGCGCGAACGCATCGACCTGCTGCTCGACCCCGGCTCCTTCGAGGAGTGGGACATGTTCGTCGAGCACCGCTCGTCCGACTTCGGCATGGCCGAGCAGAAGGTTCCCGGCGACGGCGTGGTGACCGGTTGGGGCACCGTGAACGGCCGGCTGGTGTTCGTGTTCAGCCAGGACTTCACGGTGTTCGGCGGCTCGCTCAGCGAGGCGCACGCCGAGAAGATCTGCAAGATCATGGACCAGGCGATGAAGGTCGGGGCGCCGGTGATCGGCCTGAACGACAGCGGCGGCGCTCGGATCCAGGAAGGCGTGGCCTCGCTCGGCGGCTACGCCGAGGTGTTCCAGCGCAACGTGATGGCCTCGGGCGTGGTGCCGCAGATCTCCATGATCATGGGCCCGTGCGCCGGCGGAGCGGTCTACTCGCCGGCCATGACGGACTTCATCTTCATGGTGAAGGACAGCTCGTATATGTTTGTAACTGGACCAGATGTCGTCAAGACGGTGACCCACGAGACGGTCACTCATGAGCAGCTCGGCGGGGCCGTCACCCACACCACGAGGTCGGGCGTCGCCGATCTCGCGCTGGAGAACGACGTCGAGGCGCTGCTGCAGCTGCGGCGCTTCATCGACTTCCTGCCGTCCTCGAACCGCGAGCAGCCGCCGCTACGCCCGACCGCCGACGAGGCCGACCGTCCGGAGCCGTCGCTCGACACCCTGGTGCCGGCCAACCCCAACAAGCCTTACGACATGAAGGAGCTGATCCTGAAGGTCGTCGACGAGGGCGACTTCTTCGAGATCCAGCCGAGCTACGCTGGCAACATCATCATCGGCTTCGCCCGCATGCAGGGCTCGACCGTCGGCATCGTCGCCAACCAGCCGATGGTGCTGGCCGGCTGCCTCGACATCGACAGCGCCAAGAAGGCCGCCCGGTTCGTGCGGTTCTGCGACTGCTTCAACATCCCGATCGTCACCTTCGTCGACGTCCCGGGCTTCCTGCCGGGCACCAAGCAGGAATATGGCGGCATCATCAAGCACGGCGCCAAGCTGCTGTTCGCGTACGCCGAGGCAACGGTGCCGAAGGTCACGGTGATCACCCGCAAGGCCTATGGCGGCGCCTACGACGTGATGAGTTCCAAGCACTTGCGCGGCGACGTGAACTACGCGTGGCCGACCGCCGAGATCGCGGTCATGGGTCCGAAGGGGGCGGTCGAGATCATCTTCCGCGCCGACATCGGCGACGCCGAGAAGATCGAGGCGCGCACCGAGGAGTACCGCCAGAAATTCGCCAACCCGTTCGTGGCGGCGTCGCGCGGCTACATCGACGACATCATCAAGCCGCGCAACACCCGCCGCCGCATCTGCCGGGCCCTCGCCATGCTGCGCGACAAGCAGCTCGAGAACCCGTGGAAGAAGCACGACAACATTCCGCTGTGACCGCGCGGCCAGGAGACTCGGGGACATGTTCGACAAGATCCTGATCGCCAACCGCGGCGAGATCGCCTGCCGGATCATCAAGACGGCGCGGCGCATGGGCATCAAGACGGTGGCGGTGTATTCCGACGCCGACGCCGACGGCAAGCACGTCCGCATGGCCGACGAGGCGGTGCGGATCGGCCCGGCGGCCTCGGCCGAGAGCTACCTGAAGATCGACCGCATCGTCGAGGCGTGCCGGCAGACCGGGGCACAGGCGGTGCATCCGGGCTTCGGCTTCCTGTCCGAGCGCGCCGCCTTCGCCGAGGCGCTGGAGGCCGCCGGCATCGTCTTCATCGGCCCCGGCAAGGCCGCCATCGAGGCGATGGGCGACAAGATCACCTCCAAGAAGATCGCCCACGAGGCCGGGGTCAGCACCGTGCCCGGGTATCTGGGCATTATCGAGAGCCCGGAGCACGCCGCCAAGATCGCCGGCGAGATCGGCTATCCGGTGATGATCAAGGCGTCGGCCGGCGGCGGCGGCAAGGGCATGCGGATCGCCAACAGCGAGGCCGACCTGAAGGAGGGCGTGCGGGGCGCGATGAGCGAGGCCCGTTCGTCGTTCGGCGACGACCGGGTGTTCATCGAGAAGTTCGTCGAACAGCCGCGCCACATCGAGATCCAGGTGCTGGCCGACGGCCACGGCAACATCGTCCACCTCGGCGAGCGCGAATGCTCGATCCAGCGCCGCCACCAGAAGGTCATCGAGGAGGCGCCGAGCCCGTTCATCGACGCCGAGACCCGGGCCGCCATGGGCGCCCAGGCGGTGGCGCTGGCGAAACAGGTGGGCTACCGCTCGGCCGGTACCGTCGAGTTCATCGCCGACGCGAACAAGAAGTTCTATTTCCTCGAGATGAATACCCGCCTGCAGGTCGAGCACCCGGTGACCGAGATGGTCACGGGCCTCGACCTGGTGGAGCTGATGATCCGGGTGGCGGCCGGCGAGAAGCTGCCGTTCAGCCAGGACGAC
>CAYNFA010000198.1:0-7076 GCA_964396345.1 uncultured Thalassobaculum sp. | reverse complement strand
GACGGAGCGGCGGGTGGGTCCCGGCTCGCGCTGCGCTTGGCCGGGATGACGACAAGGCGGGTGAGGCGCGGTCGGACGGCTCGGCCCACTCCGCCCGCAACCGCACCGTCCGCCGGCTCGAGCTGCGCTTGGCCGGGATGACGACAGGGTGGGTAAGGCGCGGTCGGACGGCTCGGCCCACTCCGCCCGGAGCCGCACCGCCCGCCTCAGCTCCCGCGCAGCGTCGACCAGAACCGCACCGGCTTGCCGACCGGCGACCCCAACACCTCGTCGTCGCGCATCGCGACGTGGCCCCGCACCACGGTGGCGATCGGCCAGCCGGTCACGCGGGTACCGGCGAACGGCGTCCAGCCGCACTTGCTGGCGATCCACGCGTCGGTTATCTCGCGCTCGGCCTTCAGGTCGACCAGCGCCAGATCGGCGTCCCAGCCGAGCGCGATCCGGCCCTTGCCGGCGATGCCGTAGATCCGGTGCGGGCCGCCCGAGGTCAGATCGACCAGCCGCTCCAGCGACAGCCGGCCGCGGTGCATGTGGTCGAGCAGCAGCGGCAGCACGGTCTGCACGCCGGGCATGCCGGACGGGCTCGACGGGTAGGCGCGGGCCTTCTCCTCCAGGGTGTGCGGGGCGTGGTCGGAGCCGATCACGTCGATCACGCCGTCGGCGATCCCCCGCCACAGCGCCTCGCGGTGGCGCTCGCCGCGCACCGGCGGGTTCATCTGGGCGCGGGTGCCGAGCCGCTCATAGCACTCGGGCGCAGCCATGGTCAGGTGGTTCAGCGTGGTCTCGACGGTCGCGACGTCCTTGTGCCCGGCGAGGAACTCGATCTCCTCGGCCGAGGTGATGTGCAGGACGTGCACCGGACGTCCCGCCTCGTGCGCCAGGCGGACGATGCGTTTGGTGGCGCGCAGCGCCGTCTCCTCGTCGCGCCACAGCGGGTGGGCGCGCGGGTGCGCCGCCTCCTTGGCGATGTGCTGGCGCTCCTTCAGGCGCTCCTCGTCCTCAGCGTGCACGGCGACGCGGCGGCGGCCGTTCGCCATGATGCGGGCCAGCAACTCGTCCTTGTCGGCCAGCAGCGAGCCGGTGGAGGAGCCCATAAACACCTTGACCCCGGCGCAGCCGGGCAACCGCTCCAGCTCGGCGAGGTCCGCGACGTTGTCCTCCGAGCCGCCGACGAAGTAGGCATGGTCGCACCAGGCGCGGCCGGCCGAGCGCGCCAGCTTGTCCTCGAGATCGATCTTGCCGAGGGTCAGCGGCGAGGTGTTCGGCATCTCGAAGATCGCGGTCACCCCGCCCATCACCGCCGCCTTGGTGCCGTGGGCGATGTCCTCCTTGTGCTCCAGGCCGGGTTCGCGGAAATGCACCTGGGTGTCGATCACGCCCGGCAGGACGTGCAGGCCGACGGCGTCGAGGGTGTGGGCCGCGTCGGCGGCGGCGAGGTCGCCGAGCGCCGCGATCCGGCCGTCCCGTACCCCGACATCGGTCGCCACCGGACCGGACGGCGTCACCACCGTGCCGCCGCGCACCACCAGATCGAAACGCTCCGCCATCTCGCCTACTCCCTTGCTCGAAGTCCGACGCAGCATAGCGGGGGCGGCGGCCGGGGCAACCGATCGCGGCGGTTGCGGCGGCCGCCGCCGCGGCTACTGTGGATCGGACCAACGGAACCGGGCTTGGGGAAGCCATGAGCGAGCCGATCATGATGGCCGCCGCTGGCCGAGCGGCCACCCGAAGCGGGCCTTGGTCGTCGGCTCCGACAACCGCCCCCCGTCTCGGCTACCAGCCGGCCGGCTACTGGCGGCTGGTGAAACTGCACGCCGTCAACACGCTGCTGGTCCTCGTCACGCTGTCGATCTGGCGGTTCTGGGCGGTCACCCGGGTCCGGCAAATCCTGTGGGCGCACACCCGCTTCGACGGCGAGCCGCTGGAGTACACCGGCTCCGGCATCGAGATCCTGGTCGGCTTTCTCAAGGTGGTGCTGCTGATCCTGCTGCCGATCGCGCTGGCGGTGACGGCGTTGCAGATCGCTTGGCTCGACGCGGCGCCGGATACGGCGGAGGCGCTCGACCTGATCTATGTGCTCGGCCTGTTGTGGTTCGTGGCGCTCGGCCGGTACCTCAGCCTGCGCTATCGGACTTCACGGACGCGCTGGCGGGGGATCCGCGGCCGGCTGGCCGGGGCGGTCGGCGGCTATCTCTGGCTGACGCTCTGGACCTCGGCCCTGACGGTGGTGACCGGATCGCTGTTCAAGCCGTGGATGGACGCCCTGCGGATCCGCTACGCCCTGGACGGCGCACGGGCCGGCAGCCTGCCGGTCACCTGCCGGATCGGCGGCGGCGATCTGGTCTGGGCGTGGCTGATCGCGCTGCTCCTGTGGCCCTTCACCTTCGGCCTGTCGTTGTTCTGGTACCGGGCCCGCATCCACCGTGTGATCGCCGATCGAACCGCCGCGGGCCCGTTGCGCTTCGGGTTCGCCGCGTCGGGCGGGCAGCACGCCCGGTTGTGGATCGGCAATGTCGCGCTGCTGTTCGGCCCGGCCGTCCTGGTGGCGCTGGCCACCCTGCCGGCGTTGTTCCAGGCGCTGGAGACGGGGTCGCCGGGCGATCGCCCGTTCGGCCTGGCGGAGGTCGCTGCGGCGCTGATCCTGCCCGCCCTGCCGATCCTGGCAGCGCTCGTGGGCGCCTATATCCTGCTGACCCCGATCGTGTGGGAACGGCGGATCCGGTTCCTGTGCCGGCATCTCGTGGTGCTCGGCCTGGTCGACCTCGCCGCCGTCCGGCAGGCGGCCGACGACCCGACCACCGCCGGCGAGGGCCTGGCGGGCGATTTCGATGCCCTCTGAGGCGACGCTCTACGACGGCGTCGACGCCCGCGCCCACACGGTCGCGGTTCGGGTCGACCGCGACCGGCTGGTGCTGGAGCTGCACGACCCCGACGCGCCGCCGCGCTGCCCGCTGGCCTGGCCGCTCGCCTCCTCCCATCCGACTGCCGAAGGTCGCGCCGACCGCCTGACGGTGACGACACGGCTGGCGCCCGACGCCCGGCTGGTCATCGAGGACGCGGCCCTGCGCGCCGCGGTCGCGCCGGTCCTGAACCGGGCCGCGCGGCGGACCGGACAGGGGCGCGCCGCCGCCCGATGGGCCGTCGCGCTCGGCGCCGCGATCGTGGTGATCGTCGCCGCCGGCGGCCTGATGACCCGCCACGCCGCCGAACTGCTGCCGGCCGGCTGGGGCGGACGGCTGTCCGACGGCCTGCTGGAGCAACTCGGCGAGCTCCACCCAGCCTGCACCGGGGCAGCGGGCGTCGCCGCCCTCGATCGGCTGGCGGCGCGCATGTCCGCCAGCCTGGATTTGCCGCCGCCCCGGGTGGTGACCGTGCAATGGGGTCTGGTGAACGCGTTCGCGCTGCCCGGCGGACGGGTCGTGCTGACCTCCGGCCTGATCGCCGGGACCGGTCGGCCGGAGGCGGTCGCCGCGGTGCTGGCGCACGAGATCGGCCATGTCGCCCGCCGCGATCCGCTGGCCCGGCTGCTGCGCGACAAGCTGGTCGACGTGGCGGTCGCGGCGGTGTTCGGGGTGTCGGTCGGCTGGGCGGGGACCGGCACGGTCGCCGCCTTCCTGCTGGACGGCAGCTACACCCGCGAGCAGGAGAGTGCCGCCGACACGATCGCGATCGCGATACTCAACGACCTGGACATCGCCTCCGGGCCGGGTTCCGGATTCTTCGACGCCCTCGCCCGCAAGGAGAGCGGGCTGGACGGCGTCACCCTGCTGCGCAGCCACCCGCTGTCGGGCGAGCGGGCGGCGGAACTGCGCCGTCGGGGCACCGGCACCGGCGCCGGCCTGACCGCCGCCGAATGGCGCGCGGTCCGGGACATCTGCGGCTGACCGCGAGGCGCCGCCGGTGGTGACAGCCGCTATAGGGGCCGCCCGCGCACCCGGTCGCGCAGCGCGGCGATCTTTTCCGCGCCCGCCATGGTCGGGTGGATGGCAAGCGCGGCCTCGAAGGCGGCCAGGGCGTCGGCCGGGCGGTCCTGGGCAAGCCGGACCAGTCCAAGGCCCGACAGCGCGCCGAAATGGCGCGGCTCGAGCGCCAGCGTACGGTCGATGTCGAGGGCCGAGCCGTCGAGATCGCGAAGCGCATACCGGACGGTGGCCCGCTTGTTCCAGCCTTCCGCGAAATCCGGTGCCAACCGGACCACCGCGTCAAAGGCAAGCAGCGCCTCGCGGGGACGGCCGGCGGCCATCGCCGACAACCCACGGTTCATCGCGCCCGCGACGTCCCGCCCGGCCGGTGGGGCCAGCCAGATCGCCCAGATACGGTTCTCGATCCTCTCCGCCGGTCCGGCGCCCTTCGCCGCCGCCAACTCCCTGAACAGCGACGGCAGGCGGGAATCCTTCTGATCGGCGACCGCCCATGACCCGTTAAGCGCGCCGAGCGTCACAACCACCAGCCAAATATACCACCGACCCGCCATCATCGCCGCCCTCGCCGTGCCGCCTCGGTTACGATTTAAGATTGTCCAGAAACCAAACCTTAACCTTTCCAGAGCACCCTTGGGATCCCGCGCCAGAGGACGGGAGACCGCCAGCGTCAGAGTAGCATCTTCGTCCCGCCCGTCAGGAGCGCGTCGCAGGGCTGAACCGGACGCCAAATTCGTCGCGTAACTTCGTTAATGACGAAATTCTTTGCGCTTTACACTATTATAACGGGATATTCGCCACTGACGTCCTCGCGGCCCCAGCGATGACGGCAGGACTTGCACCCCAATGAACAGCGTGGCGACCCGGGTGGCCAAGCCACGGGCGCCGCGCGCCAACAAGAGTTGCCAGGAGGAACTGAAATGACCGTCATCGATGGATCCCATGATGGCTCATCGAGCGACGACGCGCGCCGTTCCGGCTTCGGCATCGGCGCCCGCCTGTACGCCGCGTTCAGCGCCGCGACCGCGCTGACGCTGATCGCCGTCGCGACCTCCTGGTTCGCCTTCGAGAACGTCCGGGGAACCCTGGACAGCGTCGCCAACCGGGCGGTCCCGGTGCTGGCGACGAGTTTCCAACTCGCCGTCGCCTCGGCGACCGCCGCCGCGATCGCCCCGAACATCATCTCAGCGCCGACCGAAGGGGCCCGCAACGTCGCCCGTCAGGAAATGGAGACGACGCTGCGGTCGATCGACGCCGCGACCGAGACTCTCGCGGCCTTCGACCCGGCGACCGAGGAAGCGATCAGGCCGCTCGCCGAAAGCCTGAGGGGCCAGTTGTCCACGCTCGACGCCTCGGTGCGCCGGCGGGAAGTCGCCCGGGACGAATTGTCGTCGGCGGTAACCGAGGCGCTGGATACCCACGGCTCGTTCCTGGCGGACATCAAGCCGCTGGTCGACGAGGCCGCCGACACGCTGACGGTGGCCAGCGACGAAACCATCACCGAAGTCTCCCAGACCATCGACACGCTGGTTCGCACCGAGGTGGCGGCCCTGCAGGCCACCCTTACCCTGTCGAGCGAGGGTCAGCGCCTGCTTGGCATCATGGCGCGCTCGGCGCGCATCGATTCCCTCGAGATCCTCTCCGAAGAGGAGCAGACGTTCGCCCGCGCCGCCATCGACATGCGCAACATCATCAACGACCTGCCGAAATCCCAGGACGCCACCGCCCTCGGCGAGATGGCCGGCCGGTTGATGAGCTACGGGTTCGGCGAGGGGTCGGTGTTCGCGGTCCGCAAGGGCGAGTTGTCCTGGGCCGACCTGTCGCCCGAGCAGCTCGAGGCCGTGCAGCAGCGCCGGATCGTCGTCGACCAGGAGATCGTCGAGATCGCCCGGGCCTTCGACAGCGCGGTCATGCCGGTGGTCAACGCCGCCCGCATCTCGTTGATCGGCGGCAGCAGCGACCTGTCCTACAACCTCGAGGATCGCATCACCAGCCTGGTGGTCGAGGATGTCGCCGGCCTGCGGACAATGCTGGAGACGCTGGCCGCGACCAACCTGGTCATCGGTCAGATGAGCGCCGCCGCCAGCGCGCCGGACGTCGACCGCCTGTCGGCGCTCGAGGTGGCCTACTCCGCCTCCGCCGACGCTCTCGACGCCCTGACGTCGGACCTGCAGTCGCGCCAGAACCTGCTCGCGGTCATCGCGAAGGTCCGGCTGCTGGTCGATCTGGGCCGCGGCGACGGCAACATCTTCGAGCGCCGTGGCCGGGTCCTGTCCGAGGAGGCGGCGGCGAGTGCCGCGCTGGCCTCGGCCCAGAACATCGCCCGGCAGTTCGACGCCATGGTCGAGACGCAGTCCGCCTCGGCGCTGGAGTTCGCGGAGCGGGAATCCGCCGCCGCCTCGGTTGCCGTCGATCGCAGCGAATTGGTCCTGGCGGCGATCGCGGGCATCAGCGTCCTGGTGGCCCTCGCCATCGGCTGGCTGGTGGTCAACCGCCAGGTGATCCGGCGTCTGCTGCGCCTCGCCGACACCATGCGGGTGATCGCCGCCGGAAACCATCACACCGAGGTGGACGCCAGCGGGCGCGACGAGGTCACGGAGATGGCGCGGGCGGTGGCGGTGTTCCGTGACAACTCCATCGAGATGGAGCGCATGCGCGAGCAGCAGGTCGCCGACGAGCGCCGGGCGTCCGAGGAGCGGCAGATCCAGCGCGTACAGCTTGCCGACGCGTTCGAGAGCCGGGTCAAGGGGATCGTCGACCGTCTGGGTCAGGCGGCCCGCGAGATGGCCAACAACGCTCAGGCGATGACCGGCGGGGCCGCCGACGTCCGCGACCGGTCCGTGAACGGCGCCACCGCCGCGCAGCAGACCTCGGCCAACGTCCAGACGGTCGCCTCGGCTGCCGAGGAACTGTCGGCGTCGATCCGCGAGATCTCCGGCAAGATCGCCCAGTCCTCGACCCGCGCCCGCGAGGCCGCCGACCAGGCCGAGACCACCAACCGGTTGGTCGAGAGCCTGGAGCAGGCGGCCGGCCGCATCGACACTGTCGTGACGCTGATCCAGGACATCGCCGAGCAGACCAACCTGCTGGCGCTGAACGCCACCATCGAGGCGGCCCGCGCCGGCGACGCCGGCAAGGGCTTCGCGGTGGTCGCCG
>CAYNFA010000197.1:0-7130 GCA_964396345.1 uncultured Thalassobaculum sp. | reverse complement strand
ATCCGCGTTCGACGCGGACCGCAAGAAGGTCATGGGCCGGAACGTCGCCGGCGCCAGCTTCCTGGAAGGCTTCGTGCGGCACGCCGAGGTCGATCGCTACGTCGGGATCGGCTATCGGGAGAGCTACGCGCCGGAGTTCCGACGGCAGATCGGCGCCATCGCCGCCGGACGGCCGGAACTGGCGGCCCGCCCGGTGGAAGTCTTCACTCCTCGTGACGTGAAGCGGATGGCGGCGGTCGGCACGCTGTTCATTCCCGACCCGCAGCTGACGACCTTCGCGATGACGCGCCGGCAGCTCGACCAGCGCGGCTACAGCCTGTGCGGCGTCACCCACACGATCTCCAGTCTCAAGGTGATGGAGGTGCTGTGCGAGTTGCTGACCGGGCCGGTGCAGTCGTGGGACGCGCTGATCTGCACGTCCCGGTCGGTCCGGGACGCCGTGTTCCGCCAGCAGGAGCATTACGCCGACTACCTGTCGCAACGCCTGGGAGTCCGGCCGGCCAGCCCGGTCCAGATGCCGGTGATCCCGCTCGGCGTCGACGCCGAGCGGTTCGCGCGGCTCGGTGGGGACGCCGAGGCGCGGGCGTCGCTGCGCCGGCGCATCGGCGCCGAGGACGGCGACACCGTGGTGCTGTTCTTGGGCCGGCTCGCCTTCCACGCCAAGGCCCACCCGGTGCCGATGTATCTCGGCGCGCAGCGCGCGGCGCGCCGGCTCGGCCCCGGGCACGGCCGCATCCATCTGGTGCAGACCGGCCAGTTCCCGAATCAGGTGGCCGAGGACGGCTATCGCGGCGGCGCCCAGCGCTATTGCCCGGACGTCGCCGTGCACTTCCTCGACGGTTCCGACCGGGTGCTGTCCGACGCCAGCTGGGCCGCCGCCGACGTCTTCGTGACACTGTCGGACAACATCCAGGAAAGCTTCGGGATCACCCCGGTGGAGGCGATGGCGGCCGGTCTGCCGTGCCTGGTCAGCGACTGGGACGGCTACCGCGACACGGTGGTCGACGGCGAGACCGGCATCCGGGTCCCGACCTGGCTGCCGGTTCCCGGCTGCGGGGCCGCCATCGCCGACGCCTACGCGTCCGACAGCCTGAGCTACGATCTCTACATCGGCTACACCAGCCAGATGACGGCGGTCGACGTGCCGGCGATAGCCGACGCCCTGGAGACGCTGGTCCGCGATCCGGGCCTGCGGCGGCGGATGGGCGAGGCCGGTCGACGCCGCGCGCGAACCTATTACGACTGGTCGGTGATCGTGCGCGCCTACCAGGATCTCTGGACCGAGCTCGGCGACCGTCGCCGCTCGGCGCCGGAGTTGGCGCCGCCATCCTGGCAGGCCCGGAATCCAAGGCTCACCGATCCGTTCGACGTGTTCGCCGGGCACCCTGGCGGCGCGCTCGCGGACGATGTGATGGTCCGGCTCGATCCCGAGGCGCCTGAGCTCGACACGCTGAAGGCGATGCCCTGCAACGTGTTCGCCGACAACGCCATGCTGTCGCGCTCCGAGACCGACACCCTGCTGCGGGCGGTGCGCGATGGTGGGCGCACGGTGTCGCAGTGCATCGCCACGCTGCCGACTGACCGGCGGGTGAGAGCGGCGCGCAGTCTGGCCTGGCTCGCCAAATACGGAGTGCTGATCGTCGGCGAGCGCGACAGGGGAGCGAGGACATGAACACGGCCAAGCCTGCCGCCAATCCCGCGGTCCGATTCGACCCGCGCCGGCCGCCGAGCCTCGCGGAGGTCGAGAAGGCGCTGTCGGCGGCGCCGGGCAATCTGGAACTGTTGCGCCGCCGGGCTGGGCTGCGGATCGACCAGGGTGATCTCGCCGCCGCCGGCGAGGATCTGCGGCGGGCCATGGCGAAGGCCGGCGCCCAGGCCGACTCGACCCTGCTGCTGGTGGCCGCGCGCCATGCCCTGCTGTCCGGCCGCGCCGCCGAGGCCGAGCGCCTCGCGGCCCGCGGCCTCGGCCGCGCCCCCGGCAACGACGAACTCTACGGCCTGCTGGGCGCTGCCCTGCAGAAGCAGGGCAAGACCGACCAGGCGGTCGCCGCCTACGACGCGGCACTCAACCTCAACCCGTTCCGTCGGACCTACCGGATCGCGCTGGCCCAGGCGCTCGAGACCAAGGGCGACCGGGACCGGGCCGAGCGGGTCTACCGGCAGGCGCTGCTGACCGATTCCGGGTTCGGCGACGCCGCCCTCAATCTCGCCAACCTGCTGCAGACCACCGAGCGGTTCGAGGAGGCGCTGGCGATGTATCGCCGGGCGGCCGACCTGCTTGGCGTCAAGGCCCACGTCCTGTCGAACGTCGGCGCGCTGCTGCGCAAGATGGAGCGCTACGACGCCGCCCGCGTTGCCTACCGGCGGGCCATCTGTCTGGCCCCCGAGGACAGTGGCCCGCATTACAATTACGGGAATCTTTGCCGCGCCGAGGATGCTCTCGACGCCGCCATTGTTAGCTATCGCAGGGCAATAAGCTGCAGGCCGAACAATGCCGAGTTGCATTGGAATCTGTCGTTGGCGCTGCTGTGCGACGGCCGGCTGGCCGAGGGCTTCGACGAGTACGAATGGCGCTGGCGGTACGACAACTTCCCCTCCAAGCGGCGCGATTTCCCGCAGCCGCTGTGGGCCGGCGAGTCGTTCGACGGCCGCACCCTGCTGCTGCACACCGAGCAGGGGGTAGGCGACGTCCTGCAGTTCCTGCGCTTCCTGCCGGCGATCGTCGAGCGCAAGGGCGCGACCGGGCGCATCGTCCTCGAGTGCCACGACAACCTGCTGTCGCTGCTCGAGGGCTTTCCCGGCATCGACGCCATGATCCCGCGCTTCGCGACCCCGCCGCCGGCCGACCTGCACCTGCCGCTGCTGTCGGCCACCAGGGTTCTGGGAATCGCGACCCTCGACGACCTGCCGGCGTCGGTGCCCTATCTGCCGATCCCGGCCGGACCGGATTTCCCGATTCCCGAGGCCGACCCCGACCGCCTGAAGGTGGGGTTCGTGTTCGGCGGCAACCCGCAGTTTCCGAACGACCGCACCCGCTCCACGCAACTCGAGACGTGGCGACCGCTGTTCGAGCTTGAGGGGGTGCAGTTCTTCTGCCTGCAGAAGGGCGAGCGCGAGCCGGAGGTTGCCGGCCTGCCCGAGCGGGTGGTGCGACTGAACGAGCGGATCGAGACCTTCCGCGACACCGCCGTCGCCCTCGGCCAGCTCGACCTGGTGATCACCACCTGCACCTCGGTGGCGCATCTCGCCGGCGCGCTGGGGCGGCCGTTCTGGGTGGTGCTGTCGCGCAACGCCGACTGGCGCTGGCTGGCCGGCCGCGACGACAGCCCCTGGTATCCGTCGGCCCGGCTGTTCCGCCAGACCCGCCTGGGCGACTGGGACGGGGTGTTCGAGCGGGTCGGCACGGCCTTGCGCGCCGAGTCGGCCGCCCACCGGGCGCGCCGCTCCGGCGGCGGTTCGTGACCCGGACGGTCCTGTTCGCCTGGGAGCTCGGCGACGGGCTCGGCCACGTCTCGCGGCTGCTTCGGATCGCCGAGCGGGTGCGCGGCGCCGGGGTCCGCTGCCTGTTCGCAGTCAGGCAGCTCGAGCTGGCCGGCCGCGCCGTGCAGGAGGCCGGGTTCGAGGTGCTGCAAGCCCCGCTGGCGCGAGTCGCGGCGATCCAGGGCCCCGACGGCACCCAGCCGGTGACGGTTGGCGACATCATGGGCGCCGTGGGGTTTTCCAGCGTCGAGCGGCTGGCGCCGCTGGTTGCCGGGTGGCACGCCCTGATCGATCTCGCCGCCCCGGACCTGGTGGTCACCGATTACGCGCCGACCGCCAACCTGGCGCTGTTCGGAGGCCCGGTCCCGTGGATCCCGATCGGGGATGGTTTTTCCTTGCCGCCCTTCGAAACGCCAGAGTTTCTGCCGTTCCGCAAGGCCAGGCCGGCCTACCCGAATGACGGCTTGATGGCGGTCGTCGGCGCGGTGCAAGCGCGGCGTGGCCGGCCGGTCCCGGCCCGGCTACCGCTACTGTTCGAGGGCACCCGACGGTACGTGGTGACGCTGCCCGAACTCGACCCGTGGAGCCGGGTGCGGACGGCGCCGGCGATCGGCCCGATCGGCCCGCCGCCGCGGCCGGTCGATACCGCGCCCGGCGAGTCGTATTTCGCGTATCTGTCGGCGGGCTTTCCGCACACCGCCCGGGTGCTCGAGGGCTTGCTGGCGAGCGGCCGGCCGGGCTCGGTGTTCCTGCGCGACGCCACGCCGGCGATGGTCGAGGGCTGGCGCCAGCGCGGCCTGACCGTGTGGGACCAGCCGCAGGATCTGCGCGCCATGGCCGAGCGCGCCGCGGTGATCGTCCACCACGCCGGCATTGGCACCGCCGAGCAGGCGCTCGGCCTCGGGCGGCCGCAACTTTTGGTGCCCAGGCACTTCGAGCAATTCGCCAATGCCGATGCGCTCGGCCGCCTCGGAGTCGCGGTCGGCCTGCGCGGCGGCGGTCGCTTCACGGTCGAGGACGTCGGTCGGGCGCTGAAAATGGCGACCAACGAGAACCGGCTCTCGTCGCGCGCCGCCGCCGTCGCCAAGGTTCTGGCGGCGCGCCCGGCGCGGGCGGTTGAGACCGTCGCCGGGGCGTGTCTGGAATTGTCCGGGCCGTGACTGAACGGTGGCAACAAGGCCTGTGACTTTTGTGGCATAATTGTCACATGGAATTCACTGGTCGGGGCTAACGTCTAAGGACTAGGCGATTTTCCCTTCACGCCGCTTGCATCCCCGTGAACTCCTGCTGTAAAACTCAATCGTCCTCCCTGGTAGCTGCTGGCGCTGTTGCGTGAGAACGCGGTCTGACAGGGGAGGGTGGTGATCGTCTTCGGTCGATCAGAATCGTTCTGACGCACACACGCTCTGTAGGGAGTCTAGGAGTTACAACGATGGCGAACATTACTGGCACGACCTTTAGCGAGCTGCTCACGGGCACCGCCAGCGCCGACGTGATCTCCGCGCTTGCCGGCTCGGACACGGTAAGCGCGCTTGATGGCGCGGATCTGATCTATGGTAACCAGGGTAGCGACCTCATCTCCGCCGGCGCGGGCTCGGACACGGTGTTCGGCGGGCAGGACGGTGACACGGTCGTCGGCGACTCTGGTCTCGACCTCATCTACGGCAACCTCGGCAACGACTCGCTGCTCGGTGGCGACGATGCCGACACTTTGTACGGCGGTCAGGGCAACGACACCCTGGACGGCGGCAACGGCAGCGACGTGCTGTTCGGTAATCTCGGCAACGATAACTTTGTCAAGGCGACCGGTGCCGCGACCATCTACGGCGGTGCGGGCAACGACACGGTCGGGATGGCGGCGTCGACCGCTTCCGGCCTCGTCTACGGCAACGCCGGCAACGACGTCATCGTGACCGGTGGGGGTGCCGACAGAATCTTCGGCGGCCAGGACAACGACATCGTCTCCGCGGGCGAGGCCGCTGACCTCGTCTACGGCAACCTCGGCAACGACACGCTCTCGGGCGGTGCCGGTGCTGACACGCTGTTCGGCGGTCAGGGCAACGACTCGCTGCTCGGTGGCGCCGGCAACGACGTGCTGTTCGGCAACAAGGGCAACGACTTCCTCGCCGGTGGCGACGGGCCGAACACCCTTTACGGCGGCGAAGGCAACGACAGCCTGTTCTCGGCTTCGGGTGCCGACGTCCTGTCCGGCGGTGCGGGCACCGACAGCCTCGTGGCTGGCGAGGCCAGCGACTCCGTCTTCGGTGGCGACGGGAACGACACGATCATTGCCAACACCGGTGGTTCGGGTGCTCTCCTGATCTACGGTGGTGCAGGCAACGACCTGATCTCGTTCACGTTCACGGACTCGGCGACCAACACCCACGTCGTTTATGGCGGCGAGGGTGACGACACCATCAACGGTGCTGCAGCCAACTCGATCGGCGACGCCTTCCGCTTCTTCGGTGGCGAGGGCAACGATCTGGTGACCAGCAACATCGCGGCCGACATCCTGTCGGGCGGCGGCGGTGCCGACACCTTGTCGGGCAGTGACGGTGCCGACACCATCTTCGGTGGTGGCGGTGCGGATCTTCTGTTCGGTGGGACGGGCTCCGACATCCTGTACGGTGGTGAGGGGAACGACAGCTTGGTTGCTGGCGCTTTCACCTCCATCGACGTGTTCTACGGCGGCGACGGTGCCGACCGGTTCGTGTTCGGTGTCGTCGATACCGGCGAGGACCTGACCTCGACTCAGCTCACCGCCCAGTCGGTTGGCGTGGTTGCGGACTTCGTTCGCGGCACTGACAAGATCCAGCTGCTGTCCGGCATCTTCATCTCGTCGGGTGCCTCTCCGGGCATCTCGAACAGCGCGACCTTCGGCGGTAACAACACCATCACCTACCAGTCCGATGGTTCCGACCTGGTCGTCAGGCTGCAGGGCAACGCCAACAACTACCTGATCGTCAAGCTGACCGGCGTGTCGGTCGTCGACGTCAACGACTTCGAGTTCCTCTGATACTCGCAGCCGTCTAAATCCGGAGGAGGGGCGCTCATCGAGCGCCCCTCTTTCATTTCATGACGTGAATTTGTCGCGTCAGCTTTTTGCCGCCGAAGCCTTCTGGACGCCGATGACTCCGACACCGCAAGGCGCTCGTCCCGATCCGCTCATCCAGGCGCGCCGACTTGTCGACGCCGGTGCCTTGTCCGAGGCGAGACGCATGGTTCGACGGGCGTTGGCGATTGAGCCGTCGTCGGCCACCGGCCTGACGCTCGCCGGCCAGATCGCGGTCCGCGACGCCTCGATCCTGGACGCCGTCCGTCATTTCGGCCGCGCGATCCGGGCAACCGCGCAGCAGGACCCACGCGCCCTGCTCAACCTGTCGCGCGCGCTCGAACTGGCCGGACGCCCGGAAGCCGCCATGCAGGCGGCCGTCGAGGCCGCCATCCGATTCCCCGACGACGAACGCCCGCGCGGCCTGATAGCGCTCCTGAACATCACGGCCGATCGGATCGCCGCCGCCGGCGAGGCGCTGCGACCCGGCGACGCCGAGCGACTCGATCCGATGACTGCCTTCAAGATCGGCAGCCGTCTGGCCGCCGACCCCGAGCATCGAGGGCAGGCGGTGGCGCTGCTGGCCAAGGCGGGATCC
>CAYNFA010000196.1:0-7132 GCA_964396345.1 uncultured Thalassobaculum sp. | reverse complement strand
CCGCGTTCGGCCCGACCGGCGCGCTGGAGAGCTACGACGCAATCAAGGCGCGGCTGGGCTGACCTCCCGCCGCTCCACCCGGGGAGAGAGCGATGACCAAGCCCGTCTACGTCCTGAATGGCCCGAACCTGAACCTGCTCGGCATCCGCGAGCCGCACATCTACGGCAGCACCACGCTCGACGACATCGAGGCGTTGTGCCGTGACAAGGCGGCGGCGCTCGGTATGCCGATCGAGTTCCGGCAGTCCAACAGCGAGGGCACGCTGGTCGACTGGATCCACGAGGCGATCAAGGGCGGCGCCGGCATCGTCATCAACCCGGCCGGCTACAGCTTCCACTCGGTGCCGATCCTGGACGCGCTGAAGGTGTTCCGCTGGCCGATCATCGAGCTGCACATCTCGAACATCCACAAGCGCGAGGCGATCTACCACCGGTCCTACGTGTCCTACGCGGCGACCGCGGTGATCGCCGGCCTCGGCGCCGCCGGCTACCCGGTGGCCCTGGACTGCATCGCCCAGATGCTGAAGCAGGGCGAGCCGGGGCGGTAGCGACGGCAGTCGGGCTCCGCCTCGCCGGTTCCCAAGCCCAATCTCAGGCGTTGCGCCGCGCCGCGTGGCGGGCGGCGATCCAGGCGAAGGTCATCGCCGGGCCGATGGTGATGCCCGGCCCCGGGTAGATGCCGGCCATCATCGAGTCCATGTCGTTGCCGCAGGCGTACAGCCCCGGGACAGGTTGGCCGGCGGCGTCGAGCACGCGGGCATCGCCATCGGTGACGAGGCCGACGCTGGCGCCGATGTCGCCGGGCTGGACCCGGATCGCGTAGAACGGCGGCGTCGCGATCGGCCCGAGGCAGGGGTTCGGCCCGTGCGCCGGGTCGCCGAGGTTGCGCTGGTAGGCGTCGCCGCCCTTGCCGAACTCCGGGTCGATGCCGTCCGCCGCGTAGCGGTTGTTGCGCGCCACCGCCTCGTGCAGCGCCGCCGCGTCGACGCCGGCGGCCGCCGCCAGCCCGGTTATCGTGTCGGCGCGGGTCACGTAGCCGTCGGCGACCGCGCCCGCCAGGTTCAGCCCGCGCGGCCGCACCATGCCGAGGCCGTATTTCAGCACGAACGGGTGGTCGCAGACGAACAGGCACGGAATCGTCGGCCGCTCGCGGTGGGCGGCGTGCATCGCCTGGCCGAACAGGTGGTAGGTGGTGGCCTCGTTCACGAACCGCCGCCCGGTCCGGTCGACGGCGATCAGACCCGGCTTGCCGCGGTCGAGCACGAAATGCGGGAACACCGCCGTGCTGCCGTCGCGCCGCCGCCGGGTCGACATCGGCGCCCAGTAGCTGGTCGCGGCATGACCCTCGCCGAGCCGGCCGCCGGCGGAGCGGCCGAAATCGATGCCGTCGCCGGTCACGCTCTCGACCAGCGGGGTGTGCTCGGCCAGCGGCTCCGGCAGCAGCGCGCGGCGCAGCTCCGGGTGGCGGGAGAAGCCGCCGGTCGCCAGCACCACGCCGCGACGGGCCAGCAGCCGCTCGCCGCCCGCCAGGGTGACGCCGTCGACCCGGCCGTCACGCTCGATCAGGCCGAGGACGCGCGCGCCGGTTCGGATCGCCACGCCGCGCCGGATCAACGACAGCAGCAGCCGGCCGGCGAGCGCGTTGCCCATGACCAGCCGGGTGCCGCGCGGGTAGCGCAGGCGGTCCAGGCCGAACCGGCCGACCAGTCCCAGCGCGTGCCGCGTCGACCGGAGCGAGCGCGTGGCGTTCAGCAGGTGGCCGATGTCGGTGCGGTCGACCATCATGCCGCCGAACAGCGTGAACTCCGGCAACGGCGGGCGCAGCAGCACGAAATCGCGGCCGAGCAGCCGTCCGTCGAGCGGCAGCGCCTCCAGCACTCGGCCGCGCAGGGTGGCGCCCTCGGCGGTCGCTAGGTAGTCCGGGTGGTGGGGATAGGCGCGGAACCGAACCTCGCTGCCCGCTTCCAGGAAGGCGACCATCTCGGGCCCGCGCGCCAGGAACGCCTCGCACAGTTCCGGCCGCAGCCGGTCGCCGACGGTCGCCCTGAGGTAACGGCGGGCGCGCTCGACGCTGTCGTCGGGCGGGGCGTGACGGGTGTTCGGGACCCACACCGAGCCGGCCGACACCGCGGTGCTGCCGCCGACCACGGCGGCCTTCTCCAGCAGCTCGACCTCGAGCCCGAGCAGCGCGCCGGTGAGGGCCGCGGTCATGCCGCCGGCCCCGGCGCCGAGGACGATCAGGTCGACCTCGCGTTCCGGCCCGGTCACGCGCCGGCCCCGGCCGGCGGCGGGGCGGCGGGCGCGACCGGTAGGCCGGTCGCGATCGCCTCCTTGATGGCCATCGTCGCGGCCAGCGTCGCCAGGCCGTCGCGGCCGGAGACCCGCGGCGCCTCGGACCCGGCGATCACCCTGGCGAAATGCCGGATCTGCTCCGGCAGCGCCTCGTGGCCGGCCCAGGGAAGCGGGGTCGCGGTCAGCGGATCGGCCCACGACGCCGGCTCCGGGCCGGCGCCCCGCCACTCCGTCAGGTTCGGGAAGTCGAGCGCCGCCTCGGTGCCGAGGAAGCGGTAGCAGTTCTGCCCCGACGCCGCGATGTTCGGGTTATCGGCGGAGCCGGCTTCCCAGCCCCACGGCGACGGGGCGGCGTCGGTCAGGGTGATGGTGCCGAGCGCGCCGCTGGTGAAGCGGATGGCCACCACCGCGGTGTCCTCGACCTCGAAGCCGCGCACCGCCGCGGAACCGTAGGCCTGGACCTCGGCGATCTCGCCGCAGAAGTGCCTGAGGCAATCGACGTCGTGAATCATGTTGATCAGGATCGGCCCGCCGCCCGCTATGCGCCGCCAGGTGGCGTCGAAATACGGCGCCGGCTTGCGTACCGCCCACACCGCGTTGACGGCGACCAGTCGGCCGAGCGCGCCGCGCGCCAGGATCTCGCGCGTTGCCTCGACCATCGGGTTGTACCGGCGGTGGTGGCCGACCAGCAGCGGCACGCCCGCCGCCTCAGCGGCCAACACCAGCGCCGCCCCGGCCTCCAGGGTGTCGGCCAGCGGTTTCTCGACGATCGCCGGGATGCCGCGCTCGACGCAGGCGAGGCCGACCGCGAGGTGCAACTGGTTCGGCGCCGCCACGATCACCCCGTCCGGCCGCTCGCGGTCGAGCATCTCGCGGTAGTCTGCGTAATGCCGGGTGGCGAGGCGGGCGGCCTCGCGCGGGCCGACCTCCGAGGGATCGGCGACGGCGACCAGGTCCACCTCGTCGATCTCGGCGATCAGCTCGGCGTGGCGGATTCCGATCAGCCCGACACCGACGACGGCGAGGCGGGTCTTGGCCATGGCGGAACTCCCTGCCGGAACGGCGCGGCGCCGACGCGCCGAGCGGGTAGTTTGCATGCGCCCGCCCGCCGTTCAACAATCGCTCCAAGCTCGCCGAAAGGACCGCCGCCGTGCCGGACGACCGCCTGCTGTCGATCAATCAGGTCACCACCCGCGAGCGCTGGACGCTGGAGCAGGCGATCGACGGGTACGCCCGACACGGCGTCGCCGGGATCGGGACCTGGAGCGATTCGGTCCGCGCCATGGGCCTGCAGGCGGCGGCGCGGCGCATCCGAGAGGCCGGCCTGACGGTGACCGGCCATCTGGTCGGCGGCCTGCTGACCGACCGCGACCCGGCGGCCCGCAGCGCCCGGATCGACGACAACCGCCGGGTGATCGAGGAAGCTGCCGAGCTCGGCGCGCGCTGCGTGGTGACGATCGCCGGCGGCCTGCCGGCGGGCGACCGCGATCTCGCCGGCGCCCGCGCCCGTGCCCTCGACGGCCTCGCCGAGCTGCTGCCGGTCGCCCGGGCGGCCGGGGTGACGCTGGGTCTGGAGCCGCTGCACCCGATGATAACGGCGGCGCGGTCGGTGCTGCCGACTTTGGAACTGGCGAACGACTGGTTCGAGGCGCTGGCTCCCGGGGCGGCGCCGGGCGAGGCGGTTCCCGGCCTCGGCATCGTGGTCGATGTCTACGCGGTGTGGTGGGATCCGAATCTCGGCCGCGAGATCGACCGCGCCAGTGGCCGGATCTGCGCCTTCCACCTCTCGGACTGGCTGGCCGACACCACCGACCTGCGTCTCGACCGCGGCATGATGGGCGACGGCGTGATCGACATCCCCGGCATCCGCGGGATGGTCGAGGCCGCCGGCTGGCAGGGCATGCGCGAGGTCGAGATCTTCTCGGCCCGCGACTGGTGGACGCGCGACCCGGACGAGGTGGTCCGGACGGTCAGGGAGCGCTACCGGACGGCGGTCTGACCGTCAGATCCGCTCGACCTTGCGGGCGATGAAATACAGGTTGGAGGCCAGCAACCGGACCGGCCAGAGCTTCTCCAGCGGGCGGTTCAGCCGGGCCAGCCCGCCGGCAAGCGCGCCGATACCGCCACCGACCTTCACGGTCTTGGCCAGTGTCGGGAACACCTGGTGATAGCCGCTGGCCTCGATCAGGAAGCCCCGCTCGAGGAACCGCTCGCGGGTCGGCGCCCTTCGGTAGCGGCGGTTGTGGCTGGCGCCAGGCTTCACCAAGTCGGCAAGATTCTCGCTCAGCGACCAGGCGTTCGGCAGGAAGGTGACGGCCAGGACTCCCCCCGGCTTCAGGACGCGCCACACCTCCTTGACGCTCTCGTACTCGTTGGCGACGTGCTCGAGCACGCTGCTGGAGAGCACCAGGTCGAAGGTCGCGTCGGGGTAGGGCAGCGTCCAGGTGTGCGACAGGCGCCGGTATTCCAGGCTCGCGTAGTCGAAAAACGCCGAGAAATCGTCGTCGTCCAGGTCGCAGCCGTGCAGGGTGGCGGCGGTGCCGAGCCAGCGCCGCATCAGGCAGGAATCGAACGCGTGGCGGCAGCCCCAGTCGAGGGTGACGGCGTCGTCCGGCAGGTAGGGGGCGAACAGCTCGAAGGCGCGGATCACCCGGTCGAGCGCCGCCTCGTTGGCGATCACCGATTCCAGGTAGCCGCGGAACCCGGGGTCCCAGACCCGGGCGATGCCCTTCGGAAACAGCTCGAGCGCGAGCTCGCGCAGCTCGGCTCGGGAGGGGCGCGGCGGCGGCGTCATGTCGGTGGTCCCCCGCGAAGGAAGACCCTGCGGAACACCAACTCGGAGAAGCCGATCACCAGGAAGATCCGCACCACGTGGAACGCCGCGACGATCGGCACCCCCAGGTGCAGTATCCGGGCGGTGATGCTCATCTCGGCCATGCCGCCGGGCGACACCGCGAGCGCCATGGTCGCCACCGGCAGCCCGACGGCGAGGCCGATCGCCGCCCCGGTCGCCACGTTCAACCCGACCAGGACCAGGGTCGACAGCACCGCCGGGGCCAGGAACCGGCGCAGCGCCAGCAGCCGGTCGCGCCTGTAGCGCAGGCCGAGCGTGGCGCCGATCAGCACCTGCGACAGGTTCAGCAACGGGTTCGGCATCGACGACAGGTCGCTTTCGGTGACCGTCACCAGCACCGCCACCGCCATCGGGCCGAGCAGCCAGGCGTTTGGAACCCGCTGCCACGCCAGCAGGGCGCCGGCGGCGACCGCCAGCGTCACCAGGGCGCCGAAGCCGAGCGGATCGAAGCCGAGGGTGCTCGGCTCGAACGGGTCGACGCCGCCGAGCCCGAGAACCGTGATCGCCGGCGGGATGGTGATCACCACGCACAGGATGCGAAGCGACTGGGCGAGCGAGACCGGGGCGGAATGGCCGCCGTGCCGTTCCGCCAGGATCGACATCTCGGCGACCCCGCCCGGAACGCTGGCGAAGAACGCGGTGGCGTCGTCGACCCCCGCGGTCCGGCGCAGCGAGTAGGCCGCGACCACCCCGTACAGGATCGACAACAGCGCGCCGATCACCATGACCGGCGCGTATCCGGCGACCGCCTCGGCGACCGCCGGGGTGAAGGTGAGGCCGATGGCGGCGCCCAGCAGCAGCTGGCCGAGTTGCCGTCCGCCCGGCGGCACCGCCAGTTCGAACCCGAGCAGCCCGGCCGCGGCGACGGCGCCGAGCGAGCCGAGCAGCCAGGCGAGCGGCACGTGCAGCAGGTCGAGCGCCAGACCCCCGGCGGCGCCGAGCGCCAGGGTGATGGCCCACAGGATCAGGTCCGGCGTGCGCAGGCGGTTCGGCATCAGCCCGCTCGAGCCGCCGCGTTTGGCGTGCCGAAGCCGCCCTGACCGATCCACCGCCGCATCTTCGTCCCCCAGGTCTCGTCGACCGGTCCATACTAGTCCCCCCGCCGACGGCGAACGACTGTTTCGGAAGGAGCCTGCGATGCCCGCCCCCGACGCCGCGTCCAGCCCCGCCCGGCCGCCGGTTCCGGTGGTCGATCCAGCCGCGTGGCTGGCCCAGGACCTGGCGGGCGACCCCGGCTGGATACACCGCCTCGACGGCCACGAGGTTCACGAACTCGACCGCGCCGTCGAGGTCGTGCTGGAGCGTGGCCTCGGGCCCGGCGGTTTCGGCCGCGACGACTTTCCGCTGACCCATCTGGCCGACCGGATCGCCGGCTGGGCCCACGGTCTCGATCGCGGCCGGGGCTGCGTGCTGGTCAAGGGCCTCGACCCGTCGCGCTACGACGACGACGCGCTGGCGGCGCTGTACTGGGGGCTGGCGGTGCATCTGGGCGAGCCGGTCCCGCAGAACGCCGCCGGCGACCTGATCGGCCGCGTCCGCGACACCGGCCGCGATTATGGGGCGAAGAACGTGCGCGGCTACACGACGCGCGCCGAGATGAGGGCGCATTGCGACGCCGCGGATGTGGTGGGGCTGCTGTGCCGGCATCCGGCGATGCGCGGCGGCGAGAGCTGGATCGCCAGCGGCGTCGCGATCCACAACCATCTCGCCGCCGAGCGCCCGGAGCTGATCCCGCCGCTGCTGGAGGGCTTCCACTTCGACCTGCGCGGCGAGGGCGTCACCGACGATCCGGACGAGACCACCTTCCACCGGGTGCCGGTGTTCTCGTGGTTCGAGGGCCGGCTGTCGTGCCGCTACAACGGCAAGACCATCGAGGATGGCATGGCCAAGCGCGGCATGCCGCTGACCAGCCTGGCGCTGGAGGCGGTGCGCGAGGTCGGCCGGTTGGCGCTCGACCCGCGGTTCCGCTTCGACATGACCTTCGAG
>CAYNFA010000195.1:0-7148 GCA_964396345.1 uncultured Thalassobaculum sp. | reverse complement strand
ACCGGACCGAACGGGCTGGTCGCGCACGAGTGCATCGTCGACATGCGCCCGCTCAAGGAGACCAGCGGCGTCACCGTCGACGACGTCGCCAAGCGGCTGATCGACTACGGCTTCCACGCCCCGACCATGAGCTTCCCGGTGGCCGGGACGCTGATGATCGAGCCGACCGAGAGCGAGAGCCAGGTCGAGCTCGACCGGTTCTGCGACGCCATGATCGCGATCCGCGAGGAGATCCGGGCGGTCGAGAACGGTGACCATCCGATCGAGCACTCGGCGCTGCGGCACGCCCCGCACACCGCCGACGACCTGCTCGGCGCGGCCTGGGACCGGCCATACCCGCGCCGCCGGGGCGCCTTCCCGATGCCGGGCATGGAGGCGACCAAATACTGGCCGCCGGTGTCGCGCATCGACAACGTCCACGGCGACCGCCACCTGATCTGCACCTGCCCGCCGATCGAGGCGTACCAGGAGGCGGCGGAGTAGCGGCACACAGACCTGGTCGACGCACCGAGCCTACGCAGCTTCCCGATTGAAGCGCTGCACCAGTTGAAGCGCAGCCGCAATGTGTTCCGGGTGCTGCGAAGCGTGCTCGATCTCGTAGCCCGACGGCCGGCCATCCTCGCCGTAGTGGATGACCAGATCCTCACCCGCATCTTCGCCGCCGGTCGTGGGGCCCGGCCGAAGCTCGACATACATGGTGTCGGTGTCCGGGTAGTAGCGGATCGGCTGGTCGGTCTTCATGGCGCGAACCTCCGGTCCAGGAAAGCATTATGCACCGTCTCGCCGTCGTCCAGTGTGGCGACCCGGAGCCAGCGATCGAGGTCCGGCAACCACCCAGTGCTGATACCGACCATCCGCCTGTCGCTGCGTCCGAACGGGCATCGCCAGGACATCCAGGATCATCTCGGCCGTGATGCGCACGCGATCCTGCCGAGACATCACCTCGTTGGCGAAGTAGGCGGTGCGCCAGAATGGCGGGGGTGGCAGTCGAACCGGCTCGCCGACCACGGCCTCCTCCTTCCTTGGCCTTTGACTTTGGGGCTAAGGACTGCGGTGAGCCGAAAGTCCGCATCGGTCCTACCCCTCGCGCTCCCTGGCCGCCTCCCGCTGCCGCTCGCGTACCTCCTCCGGCCAGCGCGACTTCACGAACGCGATGATCGCCCACAGGTCGGCGTCGGCCAGTTGGCCCTCGAAGCCGGGCATCTCGTTGCGGTAGGTCGGCGGCGAGAACGGCTGGCCGCCGAACTTGCTGACGTCGAACAGGTCACGGTCGCCGAGCCGCCAGATCGCCGCGCTGCCGTCGAGCGGCAGGGGCGGCCGGCCGCCGGTCGGGAAGTCGCCGGCCCAGCCGGTCCGGCCCTCCAGCGCGGCGCCGTGGCAGTATGCGCAATGCTGGTCGTACAGGCTGTGGCCGAGCGCCACCTGGGAGGCGTTGGAGTGGTCGGCGACCGTGGCGCTCTGGTTGCCCCAACGGTCCCAATACAAGGATCCAGCGGTAATCGCCGCGCCGATGATGGTGCCGGCCACCAGGAACCGCCCCTTGGCCCCGAGCCGACGCCCGAGCCGGCCGAACATCGACGCCGGCGCCACCTCGTCGTCGTCCGGCGGCAGATCGACCAGCCCGCGCAGGCGCCGCTCGGGGTCGAGGGTGCGCCCCGGCGCGCGCGGCACCCTCGGGTTGACGTCGGCCATCCGGTTCAGCCGGCGGCGGCGGTCGAAGCGACGATCGGTCATGACGACGACACCTCACCGGCCATTGGCTACTCGACCTCGCGCACCTTGTCGGTCCCGAACACGTTGTCCAGCCACGGCGGGCGTGCCATCCCGGCCTTGACCTTCGCCTCGGTGGCCGCCTCGGCCTCGCGGATCGCGGCGACGCGCTCGGCGACCGCGTCGATGCGGGCGAAGGGCACCACCACGACCCCGTCGCGGTCGGCGACGATCAGATCGCCGGACGACACCGGCACGCCGCCGCAGGTGACCGGCAGACCGATCGTGCCGGGGCCGAAACGGGCCGGCGAGTTCGGGGTGACGCCGCCGTGCCACACCGGCAGGCCCATGCCTTCGACGCCATCCTGGTCGCGAATAGCGCCATCAGTCACCAGGGCCGCGGCGCCGGCGTTCCGAAGCATCCCAGCCAACAGGTCACCGGTCAGCGCGGTCTCCCGGTAGCTGTCGGTGGCACACACCACGATGTCGCCGGGCTGCAGAACATCCAGGCAGCCGAGCAGCGCGAGGTTGTCGGCCGGGTAGGCGAAGGCGGTGAGCGCCGGCCCGACGATCGGCGTCGACGGGAGGACCTGCGGCTTGATCGACCGGTCAAGGGCGCCGCGCCCGTCCATGGCGTCGACCACCTGGGCGGTCGGCGCGCCGCTGAAGGCTTCGATCTGCTTCTCGCTCGGCCGCGGAAAGTTCCGGCGGATGGTCAGGATCGGCGGGTCTTCGAGCATGGCTACTCCCCGGAGAAAAAGGACGTCAGGGCTTCGGCGCAGCCCTCCGCCGCCTCTTCGGCGATGAAATGGCCGCAGTCCAGCGATACCTCGCGGACATCCTCCGCCCAGTCGCGCCAGACGTCCAGATGCGGACGCGTACGCTCCTTGAGGTAGCGCCGCGCCCAGACCAGCAGGACCGGGCAGTCGATCCTGCGGCCGGCCTCGCGGTCGGCGCGGTCGTGCTCGACATCGAGGGTGGCGCCCGCCCGGTAGTCGGCGCAGGCCGCGGCCACCACCGCCGGGTCGGCGAACGCCTCGGCGTAGGCCGCGACCGCCGCCGGGTCGAGCCGGTCGCGGTGTGCCGCCCAGCGGTCGATCAGGTGGCGCACGTAGCCCGGTCCGTCGGCGCCAACCAGCCTCTCCGGCAGCGAAGCCGGTTGCGCCAGCAGCAGCCAGCGGTAGGAGTTGAGCGCGGCCTGCCAGTTCATCGCCTCCCACATCACCAGGGTCGGCAGGATATCGATCGGAGCGAAACGGGTCAGCCGTCCGGGGTGGTCGAGGGCGAGACGATAGCCAATACGCCCGCCTCGATCGTGGCCGGCGAGGCCGAAGCGATCGTGGCCGAGCGCCGCCATCAGGCCGACCATCAGCCGCGCCACCGGCCGCTTGGCCATCGCCTCGGTGGTCGGGGCCGGCAGCCGCGAGGCGCCGTAGCCCGGCAGGTCCGGGACCACCACGGTGAACCGTTCCGCCAGCACCGGGGCGACCCGGTGCCAAGCCAGGTGTGTCTGCGGGAAGCCGTGCAGCAGCAGCACCGGCGGCCCCTCGCCGGCGATCCGCAAGTGCAGGTCGACGCCCTCCACCGAGATCCGCCGCGTATCGAAGCCCTCGAACATCACCGCTCCTCCATCGACGCTGCAACGCGGCCATTGTAGGTGTGGCACCCGTGCAGACTGCATCGGTCACCGGAAACTCACTCGTGCCGGCGGGCGACCCGCCGGCGGTCACCGATTGACGAGGTACCAGACGCCGTCCACGTCGAGCGATGTCCCCGGCAAGTAGACGAACATGCTGAGCACATGGTCGACGGTCTCGCCGTCGGTCGCCAGCGGCAGATGGACGCCCTCGAGCGGCGCGATGTTCATACCCTTGAAGGTCCCGGGCCCAGCGGCGCGCAGATGCGGCTGCCCGGTCTCGACGGTCAGGACCCGCAGCGAGTGGCTGAGCGACGCCTCGTGGTTCTCGAACACCTCGTCCAGGTACTTGCCCGTGAAGTCGCGCCCGAAGGCGTCGGCGACCACGGTGCCGAGGACGCGCACCCGGAAACGGTAGGGATTGCGCTCGACGTCGGTGAGGACGATACCCTTGAGAAGGCGGGGGATCCCGGCCGGGTCGAAATGCTGCCGTCCGGGAAGCCGGCCGCGCGGATGGATGGCCAGCCAGTTGGTCAGGATCTCGCGGATGCCGTCGGTCTGAGCTTCCGCGAGAAGCTCAGACGCACGCCTCACACTGGGGTGTTCCGTGGTCATCCGGTAGGTCTTCAAATTACGATGGCGCAGACCGCGTCACTTACAGGGACAGAATGATCCCCCGCAACCGCGCATGTCGATCTCCGTCATACGGATCGTTCAGCACGGCCGCGTCGCTAGGGAGAGAGGCATGATCGAGGAGATCGAGGAACTGCGGGGCCCGGCAGGGCTGACGATGGTCGGATCAGAGCCACCGGTCCCGTCGTCGGCGACCGCGCGCCCTCTCGCCCGCGCCCTTGGCTATCCCTACACTCCGCACGATGGCGACTTCCTGTTCCGCGCCGGCCGGGCGTTGCCGCTCGACACGGACGCCAGCCTCGACGGCCTGACCCCGGTGATTGCGGTCGGCTCCAACCGGGCACCGGCGCAGCTCGCCCGAAAGTTCATGGGCCTCGACGTGGCGGTGCCGGTCACCCGCCTGCGGGCCCGCGACGTCGACGTGGTGCACGCCGCCCACATGGCCGGATACGGGGCGGTGCCGGCCACCCTCGCCGCCTCGCCCGGCACCACGGTCGAGCTCTGGATCACCTGGCTGAACGAGAGCGCGCTCGCCAGGATGGACACCACCGAGGCGGTCGGCGTGAACTACGACCGGGTCACCGTCGGGCTGGCATGGGAAACTCCAGGGCCCCGGGCGCCGGCCCGGGCTCTGCTGTACGCCGCGCGGCGGGGCCTGCTACGGCTCGACGGAGAGCCCGTGGCCCTGGCCGCGGTGCCGGCCGAGTCTCGACGGCATCCGACGATGAGCCAGGAGCAGGTGCTGCGCCGGCTGCACGCGGCGCACGGTTACGATCCATTCGAGGACTGGATCGCCGCGCTGATCGGGTCTCGGGGTCAGGATGGCCGCGACGCCCTGGCGGCGTGGCTGGCCGAGACCGCCGACCGCTCGCCCTGCCCGGGCATGGTCGACGCGCACGGCACAGGCACTCTGGCCAGATAGTCGTCGCCGAGTTGATCCACCAGGGCGTCGTTGGTCGCCCGCAGCCGCCGCAGCACCACCTTGAGCAGCGCCACCAGCCCGGGCTCGGCGGTGGTGAGCAGCCGGTGGAAATCGCGCTCGTTGACGACCTGGACCACCGTCAGTTCGGCGGCGCGGGCGGTGGCACTGCGCGGCGCGCCGTCCAGCAGACCCATTTCGCCGAACAGATCGCCGGTCCTGATGGTCGCCAGCCAGGTCGGCGACTCCCCATCGGCGTTCTTGAGGATGTCGACCGCGCCTTTCTCGATCAGGAACGCCGACCACGACTGCTCTCCCTCCCGGAAGATCACCTGTCCCTCGCGGAACACCCGACGGTCCAGGATCTTTGCCTTGCGCATGCCGCCCTCCCGCCGAGCCAATTCCAGGGTAGTGATGAACGATACGACATCGAAAGGCTTTCGGATGGTAGCTTTTGATCAATCGCCCGTGATCGGCAGCACGCGCCAGACCACGGTACGGCGGACATCGCTGTCCTCGAGGTCGCGTGGCGTCGGCACCAGGTACTCGGCCAAGTGCTCAAGGCCGTCCGAGGGCCGGTAGGTGCGGCCGGGGTCGCCCATCAACACCAGCGCGCCGGCAGCGGCGTGTCGGCGCAGCCAGGCCGTCATGCGCTCCGCCATCGGCCGCTCATAGCAGACGTCGCGGGCCAGGACCACGTCCCACAGCGGTCCGCCATCCTCTGCCAAAGCCGGCTCGTCCAGCATGTCGCGTCCGATGAGTTCCAGCCCGGCCGCCATCCCGTTGGCCTCGGCGTTGAGGCGTATGGCGGTCAACGCGAAGCTGTCGATCTCGTTGGCGGCGACGTGGGCCGCCGACGCCCACAGGCAGGCCATCGCCACCACGCCGCTGCCGGACGCCACGTCCAGCACCCGCCGGCCGGCCACCAGCTGCGGCCGGTCGATGATATGGCGGGCGAGCGCCTGGCCGCCGGCCCAGGCGAACGCCCAGTAGGGTGGCGGCAGGCCGACCGCCTCCAGCTCCTCCTCGGTCTTCTCCCACAGCGCCAGCGCGGCGTCGGCAAGGTGCAACCTGATCTCGGGGACCAGCGACGGCGATTTCAGCGCGGTGTTGGCCCGGATGAAGGCCTCCGGATCACGCATCAACCGAGCACGATGGCGAGGGCGACGATCAGCCCGGCGTCGCGGTTCGACCGGAACACCGCGAGGCAACGCCTGGGGTTGTCGATGTCGACGATGGCGACCTGCCAGCCGAGATGCACCGCCAGCGCCGCCAGCCCGGCATAGGTCCACGGGTCGAGGCCGGCGGTCCAGGCCGCGGCCGCCAGCAGCGCGACCGTGACGGCGTAGAAACCGCCCAGCGCGGGCCGGGTGCGGGGCCCCAGCGCCAGCGCCGACGATCGCACCCCGACGATGGCGTCGTCCTCGCGGTCCTGGTGCGCGTAGACCGTGTCGTAGCCGAGCGTCCAGAAGAAGCCGGCGGCGTAGGCGATCGCCGCCGCCGGCGCCAGCGTGCCGGTAACCGCCGCGTACCCGAGCAGCGCGCCCCAGTTGAAGGTCAGCCCCAGCACCGCCTGCGGCCAATCGGTCACACGCTTGGCGAGCGGGTAGCTGAACACCAGGACCAGGACGGCGGTGCCGAGCGCCCAGGAGAATGGGTTCAACTGCAGCAGGATGGCGAGCCCGACCGCGAGCTGCGCCGCGAGGAACAGCAGCGCCCGACGCGGCGTCACCTCGCCGCTGGCGATCGGTCGCGTCGCGGTGCGGGCGACCCGGCGGTCGAGGTCGCGGTCCATCAGGTCGTTCACCGTGCAGCCGGCACCGCGCATCACGATGGCGCCGATCCCGAACAGCACCACCAGCCGGACCATCTCCTCGACCGGCGGCCGCGCCGCCTGCCAGCCGAGCCCCAGGCCCCACAGGCACGGCAGGAACAGCAGCCAGGTGCCGATCGGCCGGTCGAGCCGGGCCAGCCGGGCGTAGGGCCGCCACCCGCCCGGCAACAGCCGGTCGACCCAGTCCCCATCGCGAATGTCGCTGGCACCGTTCATGAGGTGGTTCTACGTCAGACCGCCGCGGGCGTCACGGTCTGTGCGACTGCCGCAGGTCGGAGACTGGCCGGCCCCAATCTGTCGTCATCCCGGCCAAGCGCGGCGCGAGCAGCGCGGCATCGGCGAGCCGCCGTCGCTCCGTGGCCCCCGGATAGCCGCGGCTTCGCCACGGCTTCCGGGGTGATGGGTGGACGGCCCCC
>CAYNFA010000194.1:1962-7182 GCA_964396345.1 uncultured Thalassobaculum sp. | reverse complement strand
GGAAGGTGTCGGTGGCGTTCGAGCCGGACTGAGGTTCGCTTGACGGAGCGGCGGGCCGGTTCAGTTCACGCCGAGGGCTCGGCCGAGGGCGTCGACCACCCGGTCGACGTCGGCGTCGGTCATGGTCGGGAACAGCGGCAGCGACAGGCAGCCCGCGTAGTAGGCCTCGGCGCCCGGCAGCACCGGCGACGGGTGGCGGTCGCGAAAATACGGCTGGCCGTGCACCGGGACGTAATGCACCTGTGTGCCGATGCCCTCGGCCTTCAGCGCGTGCATCACCGCCGCCCGGTCGCGGCCGAGGCCGGCGAAGTCGATCAGCGCCACCGACAGGTGCCACGCCGGCTCGCACCCCGCCGCCACCGGCAACGATCGAATGCCGGCACCGACCGCCGCCAGCCGATCGGCGTAGCGCGCCCGCAACGCCCGGCGTACCGCCACGAAACGGTCGAGCTTGGCAACCTGGCGCAGGCCGAGGGCGGCGTGGATGTCGGACAGCCGGTAATTGAAGCCCGGCTCGGGCATCTCGTAGTACCAGGGATTGGGCGCGCCGGACGGGTCAAAGGCCCGGGCGCGATCGGTGAAGCGCGACGGGTCGCGGACCAGTCCGTGATTGCGCAGCCGCCGCATGCGCTCATCCAGCACCGGGTCGCGAGTGGTCAGCACGCCGCCCTCGCCGGTGGCGATGGTCTTGACCGGGTGGGTCGAGAACATGGCGATGGCGCTGTCCGGGCAGACCCCGACCTTGTGCCAGCCGCCGTCACCGCCAAGCCGGCTGCCGCCGAGGGCGTGACAGGCATCCTCGACGATCGGCGTGCCGGGGAACGCCGCCGCCAGCGCCGCGACGTCGACGCAGTGGCCGTTCAGGTGGACCGCGACGATCGCCTTGACGCGGTCGCGTCCGACCCGGTCGGCGGCGGCCTCGGCGTCGGCGACCCGCATCAACCCGGTATCGGGATCGACGTCGGCGAAGGCCACCTCGGCGCCGACATAGGCGGCGCAGTTGGCGCTCGCCAGGAACGTCACGGTCGGGACCACAACCACGTCGCCCGGCCCGATCGCAAGCGCCAGCATCGCCAGGTGAAGTCCGGCGGTGCCGCTCGAGCAGGCAACCGCGTGCCGGGCGTCGACGGCCGACGCGAACGCCGCCTCGAAGGCCTCGACGGTCGGACCGGTGGTCAGGTAGTCCCCGCGCAGCACCTCGACCACGGCGGCGATGTCGTCGTCCTCGATGGTCTGACGCCCGTAAGGCAGAAACCCGGAAAGGGATGGCGGCGGCACGCTCATGCGGTCATTTCTCCCTGAGCGCGGTTTCGAGCGAGCGGGCGATCGGGGAGATGAGGTAGTCGAGCATGGTCTGCTCGCCGGTCGCGATGATGGCCATGGCCGGCATGCCCGGGACCAGTTCAACCTCGTTGCGGGCCAGCATGGCGGCGTCGAGCCGGATGCGTGCCTCGTAGAACGGCGGGCCCTGCTCTGGCTGGACGACGTCGGGCGAGATCTGGATGACCTCGCCGTCGACCGGCTTGAAGGTGCGCTGGTTGAACGAGGTCAACCGCACGGTCGCCAGCGCGCCTTCCTGCACGGAGTCGATATCGTTCGGGTCGAGTTGCACCCGCACGATCAGTTCCTCGCCGTCGGGGATCAGGTTCAGGATCGGGTCGCCCGGCGCGATCACGCCGCCCTGGGTGTGGAAGCGTAGCCCGTAGACCCGCCCGGTCTGGGGCGCCTCGATGGTGGTGCGGGTCAGCGCGTCCTGGGCAGCGGTGAGCTGCTGGCGGAGATCCTCGAGCTCGACCTGCACCGCCCGCAACTCCGTCTCGACCTCGGCGATGGTGCTCTCGACCAGCCCGGCCTTCTGGAACTCGGTCTCCGCGATACCCTGGGCGGCCCGCGCCATCAGCGCCTCGCGGTTGTCGATCGACCCCTCGAGCTCCGCTTCAGTGCGCTGCAGCGCCAGCAACCTGGGCTTCCGCTCCAACCCCTTCTCGTACAGCTCGCGGACGCCGCCGATCTCCTCGTTGATGATCGCGAGCTGCCGGCGGTCCGAGCGCTGCTGCGCCCGCAGCGCCGCGATCTCGTCACCGGCCTTGGCGATCCGGCGGTCGAGCAGGTGAAGCTGGTTCTGTACGGCGTTCCGCCGACCCTCGAACAAACGTCGCTCGCCTTCCAGGATCTCCGCCACGCCGGACACCGAGGCGACGCGCAGCAGTTCGTCCGGAAAGGTCACGGCGTCGGCGGCGGCACGCTCAGCTATCAGCCTGGCCTCCCGTCCGCGTGCCGCCAGGAACTGCTGGTGCACCCTGTCGTACTGGGTCTGCGCCCGGGTCGGGTCGAGGACCACCAGCGGCTGGCCAAGCTCCACCCGGTCGCCCTCCGCGACCATGATCCGCCGGATGATGCCGCCCTCGAGGTGCTGGACGATGCGCTGGCTTCCAGCGACCTGAACCTGGCCCTGGGCGACCGCGCCGGATTCCAGCGGCGCCAGCGCCGCCCAGATGCCGAACACGCCGAAGAACAGGAAGACGATCCCGTAGCCCCACCAGAGCACGCCGCGCCAGCCGGCGGGATTCCGGTCGTCGCCCTCGCCGAGCGGATCGTCAAACCGTGTCAGCTCCCGGAGGCCTTCTTCGCGAACCAGCGTCATCGCCGCCCGCCCTATCCCTGGTCCACCGGGCGGGCGGAGATCGCCTGCACGTTCTGGACCTTGAGCGACGTCGATTGGGCGCGGATCGGCCCCGGCGGCCGGACCACGACGCCGAGACCGCCGATCGGCCGCGGCGTGGCCGCTTCGGCGTTTCCGGGCGCCATCGCGAGCCCCGGGCCGGTCACGCCGGCGGCGGCGATCCCGGTGCCCGGCCGTTCGACCAGGCCTTCGGGCGCGTCCACCTCCATCGCGAACTCGTTGGCCGGCTCGCTGGCGGCAACCGCCGGGCGCGGGACAGGAGGCGTTGGCGACGGCGGGGGCGCGGCCGCCTCCGGGGCCGGCCGCGCCGCGGCGACGGCAGTCGGCGCCGGAGTCGGGGGCTGCGCCAGGCGCAGCGACGGGGACGGCACCGCCGGCGCGGGCGCCGACGGCGGCATCTGCGGGCGTTGCGGACCAGTTGCCATCGACGGCAGGACCTCGTCTCGGGTCCCGAAGCGCTGCACCGCCCCGTTCTGGAGCACCAGAACCTTGTCCATCAGCGACAGGGTCTGCGGCCGGTGGGTGATCAGCACCAGGGTGACACCGCTCGCCTTGAGGGCGCGGACGGCGCCGAGCAAGGCGTCGTCGCCCTGGCTGTCGAGGTTGGCGTTCGGCTCATCGAGCACCACCAGGCACGGATCGCCGTACAGCGCCCGGGCCAGCGCCACGCGCTGGCGCTGGCCGCCCGAGAGGATCTGTCCGGCCCAGCCGATCTCGGTGTCGTAGCCGTTCGGCAGGCGCAGAATCATGTCGTGCAAACCAGCCAGGCGGGCCGCCTTCACGACCTTCTCCGGATCCGGCTCCTCCTCGAGGCGGGCGATGTTCTCGGCGACGGTGCCCGGGAACAGTTCGACGTCCTGAGGCATGAAGCCGACGTAACGGCCGAGTTCGCTACCGTCCCAGGAGAACACATCGGCGCCGTCCAGCCGAACGTTGCCCAGCGTCGGCTTGGCGACCCCGACCAGGAGCCGCGCCAGGGTGGACTTGCCGGAGGCAGACGGCCCGATGACGCCGAGCGACTCGCCGGCGCGGATCTCTAAGGCTATGCGCTGCAGAATCGGCTTGGTCAGGCCGGGCGGCTGGAAGTACAGGTTCTCCACCGACAGGTTGCCGACCGGGGCCGGCAACTCCATCTTCTCCTGCCGCGCGCCGGCCGCCTCAAGAACCTCCTCGATCGCCTTGTAGGCCTGGTAGGCCTCGGCCATCTGCCGGGCCTGACCGACCCCCGACTCGATCGGTTGCAGCGCCCGTCCGAGGATCAGCACCGCCGCGATCATCAGCCCCGGCGTCATCGGCGTCTGCGGGTCGATGATCTGCACCACCGACACCGTCATGATGATCATCTGGACCAGCATGCGCGCCGATTTCGAGATCGCCAGGAAGACGGCAGCGCGGTCGCTGGCCTGGCCCTGCAGGTCGAGCACCTTGTCGTTGGCGGCGTGGTAGCGGCGCAAGATCGCCTGCCGCATCCCCATGCTCTCGACAACGGCGGCGTTGCGCACCGCGGAGTCGGCCGATTGGAAAGCGGTCGCGGAATGCGTCTGGGCCTCCGCCAGGGCGGGCCGGGTCACCCGGTCGTTCACGAGGCCAAGCACCAGCATGACCGCGGCGCCGCCAAGCGCCGCCAACCCCATCGGCGCGTTGACGTAGAAGATGATCAGCAGGAACACAGGGACCCAGGGCAGGTCGAGCATGGTCAGCATGCCCGGTCCGGTCAGAAAGGTGCGCAGCACGGCAAGCTGGCGCAGCACCTGGATCGACCCGGTCTTGGTGCGATCGAGGGCGTCGATGACGATGGCCGAGAGAAGCAGCGGGCCGATCCGACGGTCGATCCAGCGCGACACCCGCACGAACGCAAAGGCACGCACACTGTCGAGGGCCGCCTGCACCGCCAGCGCCATGGTCGCCATCAGCAGCAGCAGCAGCAGGGTCGACGGGCTGCGGCTGGCCAGCACCCGGTCGAAGACCTGGTACATGAACAGCGGCATCGTCAACATCAGCAAGTTGACAAAGAAACTGAACACACCACACGCAGCGAACGCCGCGTAGCAGGCTTTCAGCAGGCGGTGTACGGTGACGGGACCGCGCGACTGCATATTCGCTTTCGCTAGACCGGACTTTCCGCTTCGCTAGACCGGACTTTCCGCGCGTCGCCGCGCGGAAAACACCGTATCACACCATCCGGTCGGCAGCGACCGGACCGTCATGTCAGTCCTCGGTAAACTTGGCCAAGTCGATCTCGCCGTGCCGGAACGGGATCCAGTACTTGGTCTCGGGGTTGAACTGGATTCCGTAGATGTTCGTGCAGAACACCTTCTGCGGCGGCAGCGCGCCGCCGGTTTCCCGTTCGGTGCGCGGCGAATCGACGAGTTCCGACGCCTTGAACTTGGCCCAGGCCGCCGAGACGTCGGAACGCTCCGCCTCCGGAAGGTCGTTGATCTCCATGGCGAGATCCCACGTCTTCTCCAGATCGTTCCAAAGATCGTCCAGGTATGTGCCCATGATCCTCGTCCGTCCTGCGTCTCGTTCGATCGTTC
>CAYNFA010000194.1:0-1952 GCA_964396345.1 uncultured Thalassobaculum sp. | reverse complement strand
CGTTCAGCGACGCCGGCTTACACCAAACGCGGCACCCGGCGAAACCTGAAACTTCGGCCTTTGCCGGTCGGCGGGAGTGTCATATGAAACGCCGGCCCTTGTAAACTGCCTGTCTCCTGTAAGGACCGGCGGTAACCGCCGCCGAGACGCGATGATCCCTGGCCCGATTCGGAGCTTCCTGCACCATCGACACCTGATCTGGCAACTCGCCAGGCGCGACGTCGTGGGCCGGTACCGGGGGTCGGCGCTCGGCCTGTTCTGGTCGTTCGTCCAGCCCCTGCTGATGCTCGCCGTCTACACCTACGTGTTCGGCGTGGTCCTGCAGGTGCGCTGGAGCGACCGCCTGCAGGAAGAGGGGGATGTGGCGTTCGCGGTCATCCTGTTCTCCGGCCTGATCGTCCACGGGCTGTTCGCCGAGTGCTTCACGCGGTCGCCGACCCTGGTGCTGGACAACGCCAATTTCGTCAAGAAGGTGATCTTCCCGCTCGAGATCCTGCCGTACACGGTGCTGCTGTCGGCGCTGTTCCACGCCGCGATGAGCATGGTCGTGCTGTTCGGCGCGCATCTGGTGCTGGACCGCGACATGGCCTGGACCGCGCTGCTGCTGCCGATCACGCTGGCCCCGCTCCTGATCATGACGCTCGGGGTCTCCTGGCTGCTGGCGTCGCTCGGGGTGTTCCTGCGCGACATCGGGCAGGTAACGTCGGTGCTCAGCACGGTACTGCTGTTCGTGAGCCCGATCTTCTTTCCGATCGATCGGCTGCCGGAACCGATGCGCGACTTCGTCTACCTCAACCCGCTCAGCGTGATCGTCGACCAGGTCCGGGCCGTTCTGCTGTTCGGCGAGCAGCCGGACTGGCGCGCGCTGGGGATCTACACTCTGGTGGCGCTGGCGGTTGCGCAGCTCGGGTACTGGTGGTTCCAGCGCACCCGGCGCGGCTTCGCCGACGCATTATAGAATTCTTGCCTGCAGCGCCGCCGCCGGCGACGCGTTGACCGGTGCCCTGCAACCCGGTATCCGACCTCGGAACTCCTTGGAAACGGGGACCATGGCGACCACGAACACGCCCACGACTTCCAAGCACGCCGCCGGCGATCGTCCGACGGCGGTGCTGATCCTCGGCATGCACCGCAGCGGCACCTCGGCGCTGACCCGGGTGCTCAACCTGCTCGGCGTCGACCTCGGCTCGGAGCTTATGGCGGCGGCCGAGGGCAACAACGAGACCGGGTTCTGGGAGCATCAGGCGATCGTCGACACCCACGAGGAGCTGATGGCCTCATGGGGAATGCGCTGGCACGATCCCCGGGCGCTGCCCGAGGGGTGGGAACAGGGCAAGGCCGCCGCCCGGGCCCGTCGCGAGATCGAGGCCGTGATCGCTCGCGAGTTCGCGGACCGTCCGGTCTGGGGCGTCAAGGACCCCCGGATGTGCCGCCTGCTGCCGCTGTGGCGCCCGATCCTGGCCGATCTGGGCGTCGAGCCCAGGATCGTCCACATGCAGCGCCAGCCGCTGGAGATCGCGCGGTCGATCGAGCGCCGCGACTTCCTGCCGCGCGGCCTGGCGCTGCTGCTGTGGCTGCGCCACCAGATCGAGGCGCTGCGGGCCAGCGCCGGTCTGCAGCAGTGCTGGGTAACATACGACGGCCTGATGGCCGACTGGCGGACGGCGCTGGCGCCCGTCGCGGCGTCGATCGGCCTGGAGCCGCCACCGGGCGACGGCTCGGCGGCCGGCGTCATCGCGGGCTTCCTGTCGCCGGGCCTGCGCCACCACGTGCTCGACTCCGCCGCCCTCGACGCCGATCCGGCGCTGGCCGACTGGGTCGGCGCACTGTTCACGGAAACCTCGAGGGCGGCCTCCGGCCAGGCCGCCGACCTGGTCGGCACCGCCGAGCGGATCGAGCGCGAGATCGACCGCGCCGGGTTCTACTTCGACGAGACCTTCGCCGCCTGGGGC
>CAYNFA010000193.1:0-7191 GCA_964396345.1 uncultured Thalassobaculum sp. | reverse complement strand
CGGTCTCTGCGTCGCGAATCGGATCGACCGAGCCCTCCACATGGGTGACGTCGCCCTCGAAGCAGCGCAGCACGTGGATCACCGCGTCGGTCTCGCGGATGTTGGCGAGGAACTGGTTGCCCAGGCCTTCGCCCTTGCTGGCGCCGCGCACCAGCCCGGCGATGTCGACGAACTCGATCTGGGTGGGCAGCACCTTCGCCGATTTGGCGATCCGGGCCAGGTCGTCGAGGCGCGGGTCCGGGACCGCCACCCGGCCGGTGTTCGGCTCGATGGTGCAGAACGGGTAGTTCGCGGCCTCGGCCGCCGCCGTCGCCGTCAGGGCGTTGAACAGCGTCGACTTACCGACGTTGGGCAGGCCGACGATGCCGCAATTGAAGCCCATGGGCTCACGCTCCGTCTTTGGGTTGGGTGGCGTCGGAAGGCGCCGCCTCGACCGAGTGCTCGGCGGGCGCGGCCGGTTTAGCGGGTTTCGGCGGCGGCGGGAACACCGCGTGGGTGACCCGGCTCATGAGCCGGCCTTGATCGCCCGCGACCAGCGCCGGCGCCTCGCGTGCGACGGCGTCGATCAGCGTCGGCAGCCAGGTGGTGCGCTCGATCTTGGCGAAGTCGGACAGCACGTAGCCGTGCACCTTGGCCTTGTCGCCCGGATGGCCGATGCCGAGCCGGATGCGGTGGTAGGCCGGACCGATGTGCTGGTCGATGCTGCGGATGCCGTTATGGCCGCCGGCGCCGCCGCCGGTCTTCACCCGCACCTTGCCGGGCACCAGGTCAAGCTCGTCGTAAAGCACATGGACCGCCGACGGTTCCAGCTTGAAGAACCGCAGCGCCTCGCCCACCGATCGCCCGGATTCGTTCATGAAGGTCAGCGGCTTCAGCGCCAGGACCTTGGCCCCGGCGATCCGGCCCTCGGCGACCAGGCCCTGGAAACGCGCGCGCCACGGTCCGAAGCCGTGCGCCCGCACGATCTCGTCCACCGCCATGAAGCCGATGTTGTGCCGGTTGCCTTCGTAGGTTGGCCCCGGATTGCCGAGGCCGACGAACAGCATCATCGCACCCTCCCGCGATCACGGACGCCGTAACGACACCGGGGGGACCGTCTGAACGATCCCCCCGGTATGACTTCGATCGCGACGATCGGAGGAGGGTTAGGCCTCCGAAGTCTCGGCGTCGGCCGCCTCGTCTTCGGCGTCGTCCTTGATGTTCAGGGTCGGCGCCGCGATGGTGGCGATCGTGAAGTCGCGGTCCTCGATGGTCGGCCGCACGCCTTGCGGCAGCTTGATCGCCGAGATGTGCACGGAATCGCCGATCTGCAGGCCGGTCAGGTCGACGAAGATCTTTTCCGGAATGTTGTCGGCCAGGCAGTACACCTCGACGTCGTGGCGCACGACGTTCAGAACGCCGCCGCGACGCAGGCCAGGGCAGGCCGCGTCGTTGATGAACTCGACCGGCACCTCGACTGTCAGTTCACTGGTCGCCGACACCCGCAGGAAGTCGACGTGCAGGGCACGGTCGCTGACCGGATGCTGCTGCAGGTCGCGCGGCAACACGCGGTGCTTCTGACCGGCGACCTCGATGTCGATCAGGTGCGAGAAGAAGCCGGGCTTCAACAGCTTCTCGAGGTCGCGCAGGGTCACGACGATGGTGAAAGGATCTTTCTTGTCGCCGTAGATGACGGCGGGAACGAGCCCCTCGCGGCGCGCTGCCCGGGCGGACCCCTTACCGGCCCGGTCGCGTGCGCGGGCGCTCAGTGTCGCGATGGTCGACATTGGCGTCTCCTATGAAAGGCCCGGCCTCCAGGGGTGCCGGGCGAAGGGCGCGGTATCTATACCGAAACGGCGCGGTTGGCCAGCCATTCGTTCTGGAAGGCCCGAAAGAGCGCCTCTCCTGGCGCGCTCAACCCTGTCGTCATCCTGGCCAAGCGCAGCGCGAGCCGGAAGCCAGCCGCCGCTCCGTCAGTTGAACAGGTTGGAGACCGAGCGCTCCTCGCTGATCCGGCGGATGGCTTCGCCGATCAGCGGCGCGATGGTCAGTTGGCGGATGTTGCGGGCGACCCGCACGGCGGCGGTCGCCTGGATCGAATCCGTGGTCACCAGCGAAGCCAGCGGCGACGAGGTCACGCGAGCCACGGCACCGCCTGACAGCACGCCGTGGGTGACGTAGGCATCGACCGATACCGCGCCCGCTTCCATCAGCGCCTCGGCGGCGTTGCACAGCGTGCCCCCGGAGTCGACGATGTCGTCGACCAGGATGCAGCGCCGGCTGCCGACGTCGCCGATGATGTTCATCACTTCCGACACGCCGGCGCGCTCGCGCCGCTTGTCGATGATCGCGAGATCGGCGTCGAGCCGGCGGGCGATGGCGCGCGCCCGGACGACGCCGCCGACGTCCGGCGACACGATGACCAGAGGGTCCTCGCCGTAGCGCACCTTGATCTCGTCGGTGAACAGCGGTGCCGCGAACAGGTTGTCGGTCGGGATATCGAAGAAGCCCTGGATCTGCCCGGCGTGCAGGTCGATCGTCAGCACCCGGTTGGCGCCCGCCTTGGTGATCAGGTTGGCGACCAGCTTGGCTGAGATCGGCGTGCGCGGTCCCGACTTGCGGTCCTGACGGGCGTAGCCGTAGTAGGGGATCACCGCCGTGACGCGGCGGGCGGACCCGCGGCGCAGCGCGTCGACGGTGACCAGCAACTCCATCAGGTTGTCGTTCGCCGGGTAGCTCGTCGACTGAACGACGAACACGTCCTCGCCGCGGACGTTCTCCTGGATCTCGACGAACACCTCCATGTCCGAGAACCGACGGATGTCGGCCTTGGTCATCGGCAGGTTGAGGTACGCGGCGATCGCCTCTGCCAGCGCGCGGTTGCTGTTGCAGGCGAGGATCTTGGGGTCACGAGGGTGCATGCGTGAACCGGGCTGGTGGACGGCGCGCCGGAACCCGGAACCACCGTCCCGTCAAAGCGCGCCGGAACTTAACCGCCCGGGCGCGTTGCCCGCAAGCCGGAAGTCGTTTTCGTTACGATACCGGGTTGGCGTCGGGTGGCGCCGACTGGCGGCGAGCGCCGGGCAGGACCGAGTTGGCCGCCTCCTCGGCGCGGGCCAGCGCCGAGTCGAGGGCCTTCATGCTGGCCGCCATGTCGGGGCTGTCATCGCCGACCCAGGCCCGCAGCGTCGACAACCAGACCAGCGACAGTCCCTTCACCTTGAGGGGGCCAAGCGGGGGCCACGGCGATTCGCCGATCGCCTGGAGCGTGTGCGCCATCGAGCGGCCGAGCAGCAGCAGCGCCGCCAGCGCGGTCGGCGGGTCGAACGGGACGCCCCGCAGCACCGCGACCATGCCCTCGCGGTGCCGGGCAAGCGCGTCCAGCCTTGCCATCAGCGCTTCGAACAGCCGGTCACGGACCGGCAGCCCGGTGTCGCGCGCGTCGTCGTCGAGGCCGTCGCGCATGCCCTGGTCGACACGTTCCATCAGCCGGCCGAGCAGGCGGGCGCGGAACGGACCGGCGCCGCCCAGCACCCGCGCTTCGACGCCCGACCGGGCCGCGACCTCGGCGGCGGTCACGCCGCGCCAGCCGCGTTCGGCCGCAAGGTCGAGGGCGGCGTCCAGGAACGCGTCGAGGGGGGCGGCGGTGGCGCCGGAAGCGATATCGGTCATGGATGTCATATTGCGCGCGCGGCGGCCGTCGTCCAGGGGGCCGGGACGATCCGGTCGGGCAGATCGTAGCTGGCTAGCCCGCCAACTCCCTGGAGCGAGCCGTCGCCGCGGCGATCGCCCGGTCGAAGATCGGCTGGATTCCGGAAGCCGGGTCCATCAGGACCTTCAGGGCCTCGGCGGTGGTGCCGCCGGGGGAGGTGACGTTGACGCGCAACTGGGACGCCGGTTCCGGCGAGCGGCGGGCAAGCTCACCCGAGCCGGCGACAGTGGCCCGAGCCAGTCGCATCGCGAATTCCTCGGGCAGGCCGGCCTTCACGCCGGCGGCGGCCAGCGCCTCGATCAGCAGGAACACGTAGGCCGGACCGCCTCCTGACAGCGCGGTGACCGCGTCGATCCAGTCCTCGGCGTCGGCTTCCAGCGCCTCGCCGACGGCCTCCAGCAGCCGGTGGGCGCGGGCCTTCTGGTCGGCGGTGACGTTGGCGTTGGCGACGTAGGCGGTGATGCCGCGGCCGACCGCGGCCGGGGTGTTCGGCATCGCCCGCACGACCGCCGCCGAGCCGCCCAGCTGCTTCTCGAAGTAGCCGAGCGTCTTGCCGGCCGCGATCGACAGGAAGCACGTTCCGGGGGCGACGAACCGGGTCAGCGGTGCCAGGGCACCGTCCATGGATTGCGGCTTGACCGCCAGCACCACGGTGCCGGGGGCGAGCCCGTCGGGCACCGTCTCCGCGCTGGCGTGAACGGTGACACCGGGGTGCGAGGCCAACTCTCCCATGTCGGCGGCGTGCGGCTCCACCACATGGACGCCACCAGCGGCTTCCGGCCCGTCGAGCCAGCCGGCCAGCATGGCGCCGCCCATCTTGCCGCAGCCGACCAGGAGCAGGGGGGAGGCGGCCATCGGATCAGGCCTCGCCCTGGACGTCGAGGAGCGAGGCAGCCACCGCTTCCTCGGCGGACTTGCCGCCCCAGATCACAAACTGGAAGGCCGGGAAGAAGCGCTCGGATTCCCCGAGCGCGACCTCGACCAGATCCTCCATCTGCTCGACCGAGACCCCGCCGGCGCCGCGCACCAGGAGGGTGTGGCGGAACATCGGAGTGCCGTCGTCGGACGACAAGTCGAAGTGCCCGAGCCACATCTTCTCGTTCAGGAGGGCAAGCAGCATGCTGACCTCGCGCCGCTTCTCGACCGGCACACGACTCTCCAGAAGGCAGGAGAAATGCAGCGCGCCCAGGTCCTCCTGCCAGAGAAAGTAGAGCCGGTGGTCGCACCAGCGTCCGGCGATCTCGACCGCGAGCTCATCGGGGCCGGCACGGTCGAACGCCCAATCGTTGGCCCCCACGATCTCCTCGAGAAGATCGAGCGGGTTCTGCTGAACGGTGCCGGAGTCGACATAGGATAGCGACATGTCGAAGGCTCCCCCTTCTGGCGCGCGGACCGGCGCGTCGGAGCGGCCCTGGGGAGTCGGCCGACAGAAAGCGAGTGTCGGCCACATATTGTGGCGCAGGCCGCCAAATCACCACGAGACTTAGAATTTCAAACTCGAAATCCCCATTCAACACAAGATTTCGCAGGTCAAAAAAGATTCACAGGCAGATGTAGGCCTGTCGGTGAAGGCGTTGAAATCGACGGAAAGCCAAACCCGAGGGTATCCCAAGCGAGGGCGGCGACGTTGTCGTGGACGGGGCGCGATGAAGCCGGAATGCTGCGAATCACCCACCGCCGGGTGGCTATTCGTCCTTGGCCGGAGGTGTGTCATCCGGGGTGTGCAAGCGCGGCGCCGGCCGGCGCGTGGCTGCCGCGGCACGCCGACGCGACGGCGACGGCTTGGCGACCTTCGCCGACGCCGGCTTGCGGACCGTCTCCGGCCGGCCGGCGACGGCCGCCTCCAGTTCCACGATCCGGTCCGCCAACTTTTCCTGCTCCTCGCGCGCCCTCGCGGCCATCGCCTCCACGGCTTCGAACTCCTCGCGGGTTACCAGGTTCCGATCCGCCAGGAAGCGGTCGAACTGCTGGCGCACGAGTTGTTCGATTTCGGCGCGCACCCCGGCTGCGGCGCTGAGCGCACCGTTGGCGACACGGGCAAGATCGTCGAAGAACCGGCTCTGGGTCTGCATGGCGCACCTCCTCGATCGGATATGGCATGCGCGGGCGTGCGCTGCAACGGGCGAGGGTGGCGGGACGCTTGGGCGGCGGGGGCTGGCGGTGTAGCCTCGGGGTCGGATACGCCGACGGCAGGAGGGCCCCTTGGTCACCATCCGCGACCACGTCCGGTTCACCGACCTGAAGGAGGCCTCGGCCGACGACGTCAGGATGCTGGCCCGCAACGAAGCCGAGATTCAGCGCAGCGAGCTAGCGGACGTCGTGCTGTCGCACCTGCGATTGATGGCCGGCGCCAACGCCGGATTCCAGGTCGACCGCCTGCAGCACTGCCTGCAGACGGCGACCCGGGCCTGCCGCGCCGACCCGTCGGACGAGGAAATGATCGTCTGCGCGCTGTTGCACGACATCGGCGAACTGATGGCGCCGGTCGACCATCCGGCGTTCGCGGCCTCCATACTGCGACCCTACGTCACGGCGGAGAACGCCTGGATGATCCAGATGCACGGCGTGTTCCAGGGCTATTACTACTGGCAGCATCTCGGGCGCGACAACACCCAGCGCGAGGCCTATCGCGGCCATCCGGCGTTCGAGCGAACGGCGCTGTTCTGCGAGCGTTATGATGCGCCGGCCTTCGATCCGGCGTATGACACGCTTCCGCTGGAGGCGTTTGAGCCGATGGTGAGGCGGATCCTCGCGCGGCCGGCGACGTTCCGCTCGCCGCAGGGCTGAGGGGCCTCGCGGCGCCGGGGCAACCGGCGCCCGACCGAACGGGAGCGCATGGGTACCACCGTCGACATCGTGATATTCGGGGCCGGGATCGCCGGCCTCTGGGCCTTCAACCGCCTGCGGCGGGCCGGCTACGACGCCCTGTTGCTGGAGCGCGAGGCGGTCGGCGGCGGCCAGACCGTCGCCTCGCAGGGCATCATTCATTCCGGGCTGAAATACTCGCTCGCCGGCCGGGTCAATGAGACGGCCCGGTCGATCAGCGCCATGCCCGATCGCTGGCGCGCGGCGCTGCGCGGCGAGGGCGAGGTCGACCTGTCAGCCGCCCGCACCCGCGCCGATTCGCAGTTCCTGATGATCCCCGGCGGCTTCGTGGGCGGGCTGACCCGGCTGGTGGCGCAGCGCGCGCTGGGCGGCAACAGCCGCGTGGTCCCGACCGCGGACTGGCCCGAGGGATTGTCGGAATCCGGCTTCCGGGGGTCGGTCGTGTTCATGGACGAGCCGGTGGTCGACGTGCCGAGCGTGGTGCGGGCGCTGGCCGAGCCGTGCCGCGACGCGGTGCGTCGGGTCGACCCGGCGGCTGCCGACGCGCCGCTCGACTTCCTGCGCGCGCACGCCATCGAGCCGCGCGCCGTGCTGTTCACCGGGGCGGCCAGCAACGCCCGGATCGCCGCCGTCAACCAACACGACGACGGCCTCGAGGCCCAGCACCGCCCGCT
>CAYNFA010000192.1:0-7229 GCA_964396345.1 uncultured Thalassobaculum sp. | reverse complement strand
CCAGCTCCCGTGCCGCGCCATCAGCCGGCGCAGAGCGACCAGCATCGAAGTCTCGGCACGGGTTGCCTCCTCGGAGACGGAGTCCCGGTGCGCGATCGCCAACGCCCGGGCAAGGACGGGATCGTCAAGTGCTGCGCGCGGAAACAGCGGCGCGCGGTCCTGGCCCAACTCGTTGGCGATCCCGGCGAACAGGTCGGGCGACAGGTAGAAGGTGCGGTAGGCCCAGCCCTCGGCGCTCCCCGCCTCCCCGTCGTGCCACTCCTCGGGATTGACCACCAGAACCGACCCGGCCGGTGCCAGCACGCTCCGGCTGCCGATGCGGACACGCTCGCAGCCCTCGGTGACCAGGGCGACGACGTAGGTCGGGTGGGTGTGCATCTCGTATCGGTGCTGCCGGAACCGCGCCTTCAGCAGGGTGAGGTCGTGGAAGCGGGCGTGACGCCAGAACTGCGTGGTCTCCTGCACGCACCAACCCCTGTGGCGGTCAATCTGGTTCAAGACGGGCGCCGGCCGACTCTCCTATTCACGTGGCAACCCAGGAGAGAGCCATGTCTCACAATGATCCGGTCGCCGCCGTCACGCCAGAGGTCGTCGCCTGGCGTCACCGTATTCACGCGAACCCCGAGCTGGGATTCCAGGAAACCGCGACCGCCGCTTTCGTCGCCGACCGGCTCCGCTCGTTCCGCCTGGACGTCCACGAGGGGATCGGCGGGACCGGGGTCGTCGGTGTCCTGCGCGCCGGCAGCGGCGGTCGTGCGATCGGGCCGAGAGCTGAACTCGACGCGCTGCCGATCCGGGAGGCGGCCGACATTCCCTGCGCGTCGACCCGCGAAGGAGTCATGCACGCCTGCGGTCACGACGGCCATACCGCCATCCTGCTGGGCGCGGCGAAGCTGCTCGCCGCCTCCAAGAGCTTTGACGGCACGGTGGTGTTCATCTTCCAGCCGGCCGAGGAGGTGGTCGGCGGCGGACGGCGCATGATCGAGGACGGCCTGCTCACCCGGTTTCCGGTCGATGCGGTGTTCGCGCTTCACAACTGGCCCGGCTTTCCGGAAGGCCATGTCGGCGTGCGGGTCGGGCCGCAGATGGCCGCGGTCGACGATTTCGAGGTCGCGTTCCGGGGCAGCGGCTGCCACGCCGCGATGCCGCATCTGGGCGACGATCCGATCCTGGCGGCCGCCGGCTTCGTCACCGCCATACAGCGCGTCGTCAGCCGCAGCATCGACCCGCTCGCGCCGGTGGTCCTGTCGATCACGCAGATTCACGGTGGCCGCTTCAACAACTTCGTGCCGGGCGAGGTGACGGTGGAGGGCACCTGCCGCTTCTACGACAGGGCACTGTCGGATCACTGCGCCGGCGAGATCGAGCGCGTGGCGGCAGGCACCGCCGCGGCACACGGCGTCACGGCGGCGCTCACCTACAAGCGCGGCTATCCGCCGGTGGTGAACCCGGTGGCCGGCGCGGCGATCGCCGCCTCCGCCGGCGCGGACACGGTCGGCCGCGAGCGGGTCCTCACCGACTTCCAGCCGAGCATGGGATGCGAGGATTTCGCGTTCATGCTGCAGGGTGTCGGTGACGGCGCCTACGCCTGGATCGGCGCCGGTGACGTCGGCCCGGGCGAGGGGCTGCACGGCGATCGGTTCGTGTTCAACGACGCGGTCGTTCCGGTCGGCATCCGCTACTTCATGAACGTCGTGCGGCGCGCACTGCCTTAGGGGCCGGCGGGCGGGTGAGGCGCGGCCGGCGCTACACCGACGTCTCGGCCCGCGCGCTCTCCGGCACGTCGACGCTGATGGTCGCCTCGCTGCCCGCCTGCAGGCGGTAAAAGGCGTCCTGCGGGCGGTCGAGGGCGAAGGTCTGTTCGCGGGTCAGGCCCAGGTAGAGGCCGCGCATTACCTTGTTGACCACGCCGTGGGCCACCACCACGTGCACGCCGCCGAGGGCGTCGCAGTCCTCGAGGAACGGGCGGACGCGATCCTGGACGTCCTGGGTGCACTCGCCGTTCGGGTAGCGGTAGTTCCAGGGGTCGGCGTCGCGGCGGGCCGCCTCCTCGGGATGCGCCATGTCGAGCGCTTTCCAGCCGGGAAACCCGTCCCAGTCGCCGAGGGTGATCTCCTTCAGCCGCTCGTCCCACTCGATCGCCTCGTAGTCGACGCCAAGATGCTCGGCGACGATCGCCGCCGACTGCCGGGTCCGGCCGAGTGGGCTCGCCACCAACCGGAAGCGGGTGCCGGCCAGAGGTTCCGCCAGAGTGCGGCCGATGGCGTCGACCTGGGCGAGGCCCAGGCGGGTCAGCGGCGCGTCCAGTTGCCCCTGCAACCGGCCGATGCGGTTCCAGGTGGTCTCGCCGTGGCGCAGGAGATAGAGGGTCGATGGCATGGTGTTATCGATTAGCCCAACCGTGGGGTGCGAGAAAGGCCCTATTCCGGCCGTGGCGATTCCGCTATCTCCGGGGCGCCTGAACCAGGAGGACGGCATGAGCGGGAATCCGATTCTCGACGATCTGCGGCGCGACGTGGCGGAGCTGGCCGAGACCGGCATCGCGCAGGTGGCGGTGCATGGCTGGGACAAGCCCGGCCTGGTCCCGCTCTGGTTCGGCGAGGGGGACCAGCCGACTCCGGCCTTCATCTGCGACGCGGCCGCCGAGGCGCTGCGCCGCGGCGAGACCTTCTACACCGACCAGCGGGGCATTCTTCCTCTCCGCCAGTCGCTGGCGCGCTACACCAAGCGGACGTTCGGGGTCGACGTGTCGGTCGACGAGGTCAGCCTGGTCACCGCGGGCATGTCGGCGCTGTACCTGGCCATGGACATGCTGATCGAGGCGGGCGACGAGGTGATCGCGGTCGGCCCGGTATGGCCGAACATCTACTCGACCGTCGAGGTCCATGGCGGCGTGGTCCGGCATGCCTCGATCGCGATGGTCGACGGTGAGTGGACGCTGGACCTGGACGCGCTGTTCGCGCTCGCCGGCGAGCGCACCAAGGCGATCTTCGTGAACTCGCCGGGCAACCCGACGGGCTGGATGATGGAGAGCGACGAGCAACGGGCGCTCATGGAGTTCGCGCGCGCTCGCGGCATCTGGGTGATCGCCGACGAGGTTTACCACCAGTTGGTGTTCGACCGAGAGGTGGCGCCGTCGTTCCTGCAGGTCGCGAACCGCGACGACAGGCTGCTGGTGGTAAACTCGTTCTCGAAGTCCTGGCTGATGACCGGCTGGCGACTGGGCTGGCTGACGCACCCGGCGGCGCTCGGCCCGACCATCGCCAAGCTGGTGCAGATCACGACCTCCGGCGTGCCGCCGTTCCTGCAGCGTGCCGCGATCGCGGCGCTGGAGGACGGCGACCATGTGATCCGCGAGCTCAAGGCGCGCTGCAAGGCCGGCCGCGACTTGGTGTTCGATCGCCTTGAAGCCTGGCCGCGGCTGCGGCTGGCGCGTCCGAAGGCGGCCTTCTACGCGTTCTTCGCCGTCGACGGCATGAGCGACAGCGTCGACTATGCCAAGCGCATCATCGACGAGGCGAATGTAGGCTTGGCCCCCGGGTCGGCCTTCGGGCCGGCTGGCGAGGGCTATCTCAGGCTCTGCTTCGCCGCCAGCGAGGCGACCCTGACCCGAGGCCTCGACGCGCTCGAGCCGATGCTGGGCGTGGGCTCCGACCAGCGCCGCAGCGCGTAGGGCGGCTCAGCGGCCGGTGAAATCCTGATTCGCGCCGCTGTGGCGACCCGCCACCCAGTCGGCGGCACAGGCGCGGACAGCCGCGATCCACGGCGTGCGCGGCCAACGCGATCAGTGTATCCTGACTGCATGTCGCGAAGGTACGTCGCATGGCGTTGAGACCTACCGGGCCGGGTGATCCGCGGGTGCCGGCTCCGCGCGCTCGGCCGGCCGCCGTGTCTGGTCGCGCCGCCCCGACGGCGACACCGGCGATACCGGAGCGCAACCGCCCGGAACGCGGCTTCCGCCTGAGGACTGCGGTGACGTCCGAGGAGATCGAGCGGCAGATCCAGCGCCTGATGACGCTGATCGCCAACGACAACATCGACCCGGATGCCCCGCCGGGCAGCTATCTCAACCTGCTGGTCTGAGGCTCGCCGGTCAGCCGAGGAGCGGCGCCAGCAGCGATGCGCCCGACACGCCCAGCAGCACCAGCAGGATGCGCGCGAACAGGCGGTCGTCGATCCGGCGGTACAGGCTGAAGCCGAGCCAGGCGCCGAGCCCGATGGCGGGTAGCGCGGTGAGCAGCAGGCCGCCGACCTCGGCAGTCAGTCGGCCCTGCCACGCGTAGGCGCTCAGCGTGGCGATGTGCATCGCGGTGTTGAACAGTTGAAACACGCTGCGCTGCCGGTCCTTCGGCCAGCGTCGCAGCGAGCACCAGATCGTCGGCAGCACCCCCGACAGGCCGGCGAAGCCGCCGAGCACGCCGCCGGCGAACCCGATGGCCCCATCGGCGCCCCGGTTGTCGATCGCCAGCGCGGGCAGGCGACCCGCGAGCAGCACCGATACCGCGTAGAGCAGGAGAAGCGCTCCGGCGACGTGGCGGAAGGTGTCGGGCGACAGCACCGACAGCAGGGCGGCGCCGAGCGGTACCCCGAACACCCCGCCGACCAGGAACGGTCGGGCCGCCCGCCAGTCGAGCCGCCGCCAGATCACCGGCAGCACGATCAGTTGCACCGCCAGCGAGGCAGAGACCACCAGCGGCGACACCACGCCGGGCGGCAGGACGTGCGCGTACAGGCCGAGGGTGGTGGCCGCGAACGCAAAGCCGGCGAGCCCGCTGGCGGTCGCGCCGACCAGGGCTCCAACGGCAACAACCACCAGCACGAGGGGGTCGGAGGGCACCGGCTCAGGCCGGCTCGGCGCCGGGGACGGAAGGCCGGACGGTCACCGGGTCGGGAAAGCGGTGACCAGACGGCAGGTCCCCTGGCCCATCGCCTCCAGGATCACGGTCAGGCCGTGGGCCGGCAGGCCGGACGCGTTGCCGCGCTCGACCAGGATTCCGATCGGCTGCTCGAAGGCCATGCGGACCTCGGCTCGCTCCCCTGGCTTGGCGGTCGTCGCCCAGCTCTCGTAGGCGTCCTCGTCGGGCCGCAACGCGGCCGAGATCACCTGCCGGGCGGTGTGCGGGTCGGGAAACGAACTGGTGGCCGGCTCGCCCGGTCGGCGCGCGAGCCAGGCTGCCAACTCGGTGGTGTTCCGGCCGACATGCCGGTCCATGGTCTCGCCGCCGAGGTTTTCCTGCTCCTGGAGCCAGCCATCCTTGAAGGAGCTGGGAACGCACTTTGCCGCCGCCGGCGTCGCCGACAGCGACGCGATTGCCAGGAGGACCGCTAGAAGACGCGCCCGTCGCCGCATTCCCGCCCCTCGATCAGTTCATGGCCTTCTGCAGGTTCTCATCCAGCTTGCCGAGAAACTGCTGGGTTGTCAGCCACGGCTGGTCAGGGCTGATCAGCAACGCCAGATCCTTGGTCATGTGGCCCGACTCGACAGTGTCGACGCAGACCTTCTCGAGGGTCTGGGCAAAACGCGCGACCTCGGGGGTTTCGTCGAATTTGGCCCGGAACTCGAGGCCGCGGGTCCAGGCGAAGATCGACGCGATCGGGTTGGTCGAGGTGTCCTTGCCCTGCTGGTGCTGGCGGAAGTGGCGGGTGACGGTGCCGTGTGCCGCCTCTGATTCGACGGTCTTGCCGTCCGGGGTCATCAGCACCGATGTCATCAGGCCGAGCGAGCCGAAGCCCTGAGCCACGGTGTCCGACTGCACGTCGCCGTCGTAGTTCTTGCAGGCCCACACGAAGGCGCCCGACCACTTCAGGGCGGAGGCGACCATGTCGTCGATCAGGCGGTGCTCGTAGACGATTCCCTTGGCCTTGAACTTGTCGACGAACTCGGCCTCGAAAACCTCCTGGAACAGGTCCTTGAACCGGCCGTCATAGGCCTTGAGGATGGTGTTCTTGGTGGACAGATAGACCGGCCAGCCCAGGTCGAGGCCATAGTTGAAGCAGGCGCGGGCGAATCCGATGATCGATTCGTCCAGGTTGTACATGGCCATCGCCACGCCGCCGCCCGGAAAGTCGAACACGTTGAAGGACATCACCTTGCCGCCGTCTTCCGGTTGGAAGGTTAGGGTAAGCTTGCCCTTGCCCGGCACGACGAAGTCGGTGGCGCGGTACTGGTCGCCGAAGGCGTGGCGGCCGATGACGATCGGCTGGGTCCAGTTCGGCACCAAGCGCGGGACGTTCTTGCAGATGATCGGCTGACGGAAGACGGTGCCACCCAGAATGTTGCGGATCGTGCCATTCGGCGACTTCCACATCTTCTTGAGCTTGAATTCCTCGACGCGGTCCTCGTCGGGAGTGATCGTGGCGCACTTGACACCCACACCATATTGCTTGATGGCGTTGGCGGAATCGACGGTGATCTGGTCGTCGGTCGCGTCGCGCGCCTCAATGCCGAGATCGAAATACTTCAGGTCGACGTCGAGGTAGGGGAAGATCAGCTTCTCCTTGATCATCGCCCAGATGATCCGCGTCATCTCGTCGCCGTCGAGCTCGACGATCGGGTTCGCCACCTTGATCTTGGCCATCGAAAGCTCCCAGTCACCCTTCAAGTCGCCCGCGGAACCGGCGAGCGCGGCACAATATCACCGACGGCGTCTCGCGCAAGCCGGTCGGGCCGGCCGCCAGCGTCGCCCTGTCACAGCCATTTCGAGGATACGTCGGCGGTCGATATCGGAAACCCCGCCAGCGCTTCGAACACCTCGTCCACCGTGGCCACCACCCGGAAAAGATCCCGGTTCTCCGGTCGCGTGAAACCGGACTCGATCGAGTGCTCGATGAGGGCGAGCAGGGGCTGCCAGTAGCCGGCGATGTCGACGATTATCACCGGCTTGCTGGAGAGCCGGAGCTGCGACCAAGTCAACACCTCCAGCGTCTCGTCGAGGGTGCCGAGCCCGCCCGGGAGTACCACGAAGGCGTCAGCCCGCTCGTACATGACGGCCTTGCGGTCGTGCATGCTTTCGGTGACCACCAGTTCACTGACGGCGCCATGGCCGACTTCCAGGTTCATCAGGAAGCGCGGGATCACGCCCGTGACGCGCGCGTTCCGTTCGAGCGCGGCGTCGGCGATCAGACCCATCAGTCCGACGCGCCCCCCGCCGTAGATCAATTCGTCGCCGCGCGCCGCGAGCAGATGCCCGAGGGCCGTAGCGGCGTCGCGGTAGCGCGGGTCGACGCGG
>CAYNFA010000191.1:0-7243 GCA_964396345.1 uncultured Thalassobaculum sp. | reverse complement strand
GCGCAGCGCGGCATAGGCCGGGCGGTCGCCGGGGCCGAAGCCGCGCAACGTCAGCCGGTCGGTCCTGATGGTCGGGATGCGGGTCTCGCGCATCGCTCGCCTCGGGCTCGCGGGTTGCAGTGGGCTGCCGACCGCTCGATACTCCGGTCCTTGACCGACCGCAACCCGGAGCCCGCCATGCCCGTCGTCAACCGGATCGCCGAGTTCGCACCCGAGATGACCGAGTGGCGTCGCGACCTGCACGCCCATCCGGAACTGGGATTCCAGGAGACCCGGACCAGCGACGTGGTCGCCGCCAAGCTGGCGGAGTGGGGCATCGAGGTGCATCGTGGCCTCGCCGGGACCGGCGTGGTCGGTGTCCTGATATCCGGCAGCGGCGGCCGGGCGATCGGTTTGCGCGCCGACATGGACGCGCTGCCGATCCTGGAACGCACCGGCAAGCCCTACGCGTCGACCAACGACGGCGTGATGCACGCCTGCGGCCACGACGGCCACACCACGATGCTGCTGGGTGCCGCCAAGTACCTGGCCGAGACCCGGAATTTCGACGGCACCGTCCGCTTCATCTTCCAGCCGGCCGAGGAGGGCATCGGCGGCGCCAAGCGCATGGTCGAGGAGGGGCTGTTCGCGCGGTTTCCGTGCGACCGTGTCTACGGCATGCACAACATGCCGGGTATCCCGGTCGGCGAGTTCGCGGTGGTCGAGGGCCCGGTGATGGCGGCCGGCGACACCTTCGAGATCCGCGTCCAGGGTCGCGGCAGCCACGCCGCCATGCCGGACCAGGGCATCGATCCGGTGATCGTCGGCTCCAACATCGTGATCGCCCTGCAGACCATCCCCAGCCGCAACATCAAGGCGCAGGACGCGCTGGTGGTGTCGGTCACCGAGTTCCACGCCGGCGAGACCTTCAACGTGATCCCCGACAACGTCGTGCTGCGCGGCACCTGCCGGACGCTCGACCCGGCGATCCACGCCTCGCTGCCCGACCGCTTCCGCCGGATCGTCGACGGGGTGTGCGCGACCTACGGCGCCACCGCCGAGATCGACTACCGCCAGGTGTTCCCGGTGACCATGAACGCCGCCGAGCCGACCCGGGTGGCCGCCGAGGCGGCAGGCGCGGTCGCCGCCAAGGTCGTGACCGACCGCCGGCCGCTGATGGGGTCGGAGGATTTCGCCTTCATGCTGAACCAGGTGCCGGGCTGCTACGTGTTCGCCGGCAACGGCGAGGGCGCGTCGGTGCACCATCCGGAGTACGACTTCAACGACGATCTGCTGGCGCACGGCGCCAGCTACTGGTCGACGCTGGTCGAGCGCGAACTGAAGCGCGGCTGACCCGGGACCGAGGGAGAACACCATGCCGATCGTCAACCGCATCGCCGAGTTCGCTGACGAGATGACCGAGTGGCGGCGCGACCTGCACGCCCATCCCGAACTCGGATTCAAGGAGCACCGCACCAGCGACGCGGTCGCCGCCAAGCTGGCGGAGTGGGGCATCGAGGTGCATCGCGGCATCGCCGGCACCGGCCTGGTCGGCGTGCTGAAGGCCGGCAGCGGCTCGGCCACGATCGGCCTGCGCGCCGACATGGACGCCCTGCCGATCCTGGAGCGCGGCACCGGCCCGCGCGATCACCGCTCGACCAACGACGGCGTGATGCACGCCTGCGGCCACGACGGCCACACCACCATGCTGCTGGGCGCCGCCAAGTACTTGGCCGAGACCCGCAACTTCGACGGCACCGTCCACTTCATCTTCCAGCCGGCCGAGGAGGGCCTGGGCGGCGGCGACAAGATGGTCCAGGAGGGCATGTTCGATCGTTTTCGCTGCGACACGGTGTGGGGCATGCACAACATCCCGGGCATCCCGGTCGGGCATTTCGCGGTGGCACCGGGCCCGATGATGGCGGCCCGCGACAATTTCATCATCACGATCAACGGTCGCGGCAGCCATGGCGCGATGCCGCACCAGGGCATCGATCCGGTGGTGGTCGGCGCCCACCTGGTGATGGCGCTGCAGACCATCACCTCGCGCAACATCGAGGCCCAGGACGCGCTGGTGATCTCGGTGACCCAGTTCCACGCCGGCCACGCCTTCAACGTGGTGCCGGACGCGATCGAGCTGCGCGGCACCTGCCGGGTGTTCGACCCGGCGATCCAGGCCAGCCTGCCCGGGCGCATCCAGCGGATCGTCGACGGGGTGTGTGCGACCTTCGGCGCGACCGGCACGCTGGAGTACCTGAAGGGCTACCCGGCGACCATCAACGACCCGGCGCAGGCGGCGGTCGCCGCCGAGGTCGCCGAGGCGCTGGCCGGGGTCGAGCGGGTCGACCGCGCGCCGAAGCCGGTGATGGGGGCGGAGGACTTCGCCTACATGCTGAACGTCCGGCCCGGCGCCTACATCTGGACCGGCAACGGCGACACCGCCGGCGTCCACCATCCCGACTACGACTTCAACGACGAAGCTCTGCCGCACGGCGCCAGCTTCTGGTCGAAGCTGGTGGAGGACTGTCTGCCGCGGCGGTGAACTCGTCGCTCACGCGGAGGAGCCGTCGAACGCGTCGCCATCGTCGCGCAGCGGCAGGCTCTGGAAGCTGAGGACGATCCTGTCGCATGCGCCGCCGGTCCCAAGCGCGCTGTCGGTGAACGGCAGCAGCAGGCGATGGTAGTTGCCGACCGACCGGCGCTGCAGTTCGTAGGGGACGATGTTGAACGCCGGCTCGCACGACGCCGCCACTCGCCGGTAGCTGTCGAGGTAGATCTGGTTCAGGTCGGCGGGGAAAACGCCCGGGTCACCGATGTACATCCCGGTAAGATCCTTGCCGCGGATCGCGGCCACCCGGGTTCCGTGCAGCCGGAACCGGAATCGCATCGCCGGCCGTTCGACGTCGACCACGGCCAGGTCGCCGAGCAACTGGGGAATGTCGAGCGGGTCGAAGCGCCGGTAGTCCGGCAGCCCATCGCCTCCCCTGAGCGACAGCCAGTAGCGCAGAAGCTGGACCTGCTGTGGGGTGGACTCGCGCTCCAGGCGGACCAACAGGGCGTGGCCATCGGCGGAGTCGTGCGGAGACCGACCGGCCGGCGACCTCGGCCGAGTGTCTCGCTCCATGGCTTTCCTCCCCGCGAACCCACCCTGGTCTTCCCCAGGCGGCATCATGGCTGGGAAAGCGTCGACGGGTCATGTTGGTATTTGTACGGTCCGGCGGTCGGGCGGGTTGATCAGTGCGGGGTGATGTCCGGCTTCTCGCCGACCCGGTGCGGCGGGTTGCGGTGTTCGATCTCGAGCAGCAGGGCGGTGTGATCGTAGCCGGTGACGCCGCGGTCGTGGAGCGCCTGGAACAGGCTGTGCGCCAGATTGACGAACGGCAGGTCGAGTCCGCATTCGGACGCCGCCTCGACCACGGCGGTCAGGTCCTTCAGCATGTTGCGGATCTGGCCGCCGGGCATCCAGTTTCGATCCAGGATGCGCTGGCCATGTTCCTGCAGGATCCGGCTCTCCGAGAAGCCGCCCCGCAGCGCCTCGCGAACCGCGGTCGGGTCGGCGCCGCCGGCCGCCGCCAGCAGCATCGCCTCCGACAGCCCGCCGACGCTGATCGCCACGATCGCCTGGTTGCACAGCTTGGCGAGTTGGCCGGCGCCGTCCGGGCCGACGCGAGTCGGTCGCCCCATCGCGGCCAGGACCGGGGTTGCGTCCACGAAGGTCTCCTTGTCGCCGCCGACCATGATTGCGAGGCTGGCGTCGGCGGCGCCGCGGGTGCCGCCCGACACCGGCGCGTCGAGGTGCCTGAGCCCCATCGCCGCGAGCCGCTGGGCGTGCGCCTTCTCGACCTTCGGGGGGATCGAGCTCATGTCGACGAAGATCGCCCGCCGTTGCATCGCCGCGGCCACGCCACGCGCGAACAGCACGTCCTCGACCGCTTCGGCGTTGGTGACGATGGTGCAGACGATCTGAGCGTCGGCGACCGCCTCGGCGGCGGTTCCGGCCACCCTGACACCGGCTCCACCCAGTCGGGCGGCCTTCTCCGGGGTCCGGTTCCAGACCGTCACCGGCAGGTCTGCCCGGGCAATGTTGGCGGCCATCGACGCCCCCATCAGACCGGTGCCGAGGAAGGCAACGCGCGGCGACGGCATTCAAAGCCTCCGACAGGATATGGTCACGCCGTCAGGGTGCCGTGCAACGCCTCCATGGCTTGCCGGAACGCCAACGCCTTCTGGTGCACGGTACCAGGACCGTCGCCCGGTTTGTAGAGAGCCGATCCGAGGCCGAAGCCGGAGGCTCCTGCCTGCCAGTAGCCGGCCATGGACTCTGGCCGGATGCCGCCGACCGGCAGGATCGGCACCGACGATGGCAGCACGGCGCGGAGCGCCTTCAGCACCGCTGGCGGGAAGCCTTCGGCCGGGAACAGCTTCAGCGCGTCGGCGCCGGCCTCAAGCATCGCGAACGCCTCGGTCGGCGTCGCGAAGCCAGGCACCGCCAGCAGCCCGCCGGCCTTGGCCGCCCGCACCACCCGGGGGTCGGCGTGCGGCATGACGATCAGCCGGCCACCGGCGCCGGCGACCCGCGCGACCGCTTCGGGAGTCAGCACGGTGCCGGCACCGATCAGCGCCCTGTCGCCGAGCGCCGTCGCCAGGCGGGCGATGCTGTCGAACGGCGACGGCGAATTGAGCGGAACCTCGACGATGGCGAAGCCTCCGGCGACCAGGGCCTCGCCGATGTCGACGACCTCGTCGGGGGTCACGCCGCGCAGGATCGCCACCAGCGGCAGACGTTCCATCCAGGGCGACAGGGTGGTCACTTCGGTCGTCCCTCCTTCACCCGCTCCGCCAGCCGGTGCAGCCCGCGGGCCGCCGCGTCGCGGGGGCCTTCGGCTGACGCCACGCCGATCCGCGCGAGCGCCTGGCCGTACAGCGCCACCAGCCCGGCCTCGCCGATCAGGTGGACCGTACCGCCCGCCTCGGCAACAGCCCCGGTCGCCGCGCGCACTTCATGGCCGATCAGCAGGCCGGACAGGAACGCCCCGGCGGTGGTCGGCTGCAATTCGTCGAACAGCCCGGCGGCGCGCACTCCGAACAGGTGGTGCAGCAGGCCACCTGGGGCGCTCGAGCGGTCGACGCCCGACAGAAAGGCGGCGTCATCCCAGGCGGCGTGGTCGATGGTGCGGCCGAGGATGGTGTGGCGCCGCAGCGCCTCGAAGGCCTCGCCGGTCATGTGGGTGGTGAACCCGATGACGCGGGCGTTCTCGACGCGGGCCCATTTTGAGTGGGAGCCGGGCAGGCAGAGCGTGGCGCGGTCGGCGCCGAGCCGGTCGACGGCACCGAGGATCTGGACTTCCTCGCCGCGCATGACGTCGGGCACCCCGGCGCCGCCCCGCGTCGACAACCCGGGAGCCAAGTGGATCCGGCGATCGCGCGCCAAGTCGATCGGAACCAGCGCAGCCGCGAGATCCGCGACCGCCGCAGGGCAGGGCAGGTACGGCGCCTCAATCCAGCCCTGGCGGCTGCCGATCATGCCGGACAGCACCACCGGCACGCCGGGCGCGGAGTCCAGCCAGTCGCCGACCAGCTGCTCGAACGCGCCTTCGAAGTCGCCGTCGTCGATCGAGCGGATGCCGGCATCGGCGCGGCGCGCCTCCAGCACGTCGCCCTCGGCATCCAGGCGATAGGCTCGGAAGGAGGACGTGCCCCAATCGACGCCGAGCGCCGCGACGGGTGTCACGTGGCTGGCTCCGTGACCGTCTCCGGCACCGTCGGCTCCAGGCAAATCCGGCGCCATTCGGCGTCGTGGCGCTCGAACCAGGTGCGGACCGGGTTCACGAACTCCGGCAACGAGCGCGGTGACGCGAAGGCGATCCACAACAGGTAGGTGTAGGCGACGACGTCGACCCAGCCGATCTCGTCGCCGGCGAGATAGCGGTTCGCTTCGAGCGTCGGCTCCAGGCGGCCGATGGAGAAGGCGAGGTCAAGTTCCAGCCCGGCCCGCACGGCTTCGAGCTCCTCGAAGCTTCTTCCAAACCGGGCCTCACGGCTCTCGCGGTAGTACGCGCGGTCCTCGGGGAGCAGGCGGCGCGGGAAGTCCGCTCCCACGAGCGGGCCAATGCGGGCGCCAAGCTCCCGCTCCAGTTCGGCGCCGGCGGCCGCGGCCCCGTTGCCGAGCAGCCGCGGCCTGTCCGGCACGGTTGCGTCCAGGTGGGCGGCGATGGCGTCCGACCCGACGATCATGGCGCCATCGACGGCCAGCGCCGGGACGGTCCGGCTGCCGGTGATCTCCTCAAGGCGATCGACATCGGCAAAGCGCATCGCGCGGCGTTCAACCGGCACCCCCTTCAGCGCGAGGGTGATCCGCGAACGCCAGCAGATCGGGCTGGGGCACAGGCCGTCAACACCGGCGCGCTCGTACAGGATGGGCAACTCGGTCATGGGTCGACCCCCACCCGGACCAGTGCCTTGCCGCTGTTGTGGCCGGCGAGCAGGCGGACCAGCGCCGCCGGGGCGTTCTCCAGCCCGTCAGTAACGTCCTCGCGCCACCGGAAATGCCCGGCCCGATGCAACTCAGTCAGTCGGCCGATGATCGCGGCATACCGGTGGTAGTGGTCGAGGATCAGGAAACCCTGCATGCGAGCCCGCTTGATCAGCAACTGCCGGTTGGGACGTGGCCCAACGGGCAGGGGAAACGACGGCATGCCAATGGTACCGCAGATCGCGATCCTCGCGCCAACGTTGATGCGTTCAAGGGCCCGGTCGAACTGCTCGGCGCCGACGTTGTCGAAGAAGCAGTCGATGCCATCCGGGCAAGCGGCGTCCAACGCCGGACCGAGGTCCGGCGTTGCCTTGTAGTCGATGGCGGCGTCGAACCCGAACTCGTCCAGGCAGGCGCGCACCTTGTCCGGCCCGCCGGTGATGCCGACCGCCCGGCAGCCGAGCGCCTTGGCGATCTGTCCCACCATCGACCCGACGGCGCCGGCGGCGGTGGTCACCACCACCGTCTCGCCCGGCTTGGGGTCGCAGACCTCGACGAGGCCGACATAGGCGGTGGCGCCGTTCAGGCCAAGGACCGAGAGCGCCGTCGAGATCGGGGCGAGGCCGGGGTCGACGATCCGGTCGATGTCGGAGCCGTCGGACACGGCGTAGCGCCGCCAGCCCTGCCGGCCCTGGACGATCGTGCCGACCGGGAACTCCGGATGCCGTGATTCCACGACCTCGCCGACGGTGAAGCCGGTCATCGGCGCCCCGAGAGCAACCGGGGTCGAGT